>JAURXC010000064.1 GCA_030654645.1 Deltaproteobacteria bacterium
TTCCTTATCCAATACTGCCAGCTGACCTTTTTCCCAGATAATTGCATCTACAGGACAGGCCTTTTTGCAGGCACCGCACTTGACGCATTTATCCTCAACAACCTGCCACAATAACAACGGCTTACAGCAGTTGGATGGGCATCGCTTATCGTTGATATGAGCCTCATACTCGTCGCGGAAATAGTTGATGGTTGAGAGAATCGGATTGGGAGCCGTTTGGCCAAGTCCGCATAACGAAGCCTTTTTTATAGCGATACCCAGATCTTGAAGCGTTGCTATATCTGTCGCCTCACCTCGACCTTCGGTGATGCGCTCAAGGATATCAAGCATGACTTTCAGACCGATACGACAAGGAACACATTTGCCGCATGACTCGTCTCTTGTAAAATTCAGAAAAAATCGGGATACGTCAACCATGCAGGTAGTTTCGTCCATTACAACCAGACCACCTGAACCCATCATCGCGCCAGCCTTGATCAGTGAGTCATAGTCAACCGGTGTATCAAGAATGTCGGCGGGGATACAACCACCGGATGGACCACCTGCCTGAACTGCCTTGAACTTACGATTATTTGCAATACCACCGCATACATCGTAAATAACTTCACGGATTTTCATACCAGCCGGTACTTCCACCAATCCGGTATGCTTTACCTTGCCTGTTACTGCGAATATTTTAGTACCTTTGGTTGTCTCTGTACCAAGAGACGCATACCAGTCGCCGCCTTTGTTTATGATGTGGCGAATGTTACCAAAAGTTTCAACGTTATTGATATTTGTAGGATAGCCCCAAAGACCTCGAACTGCCGGAAATGGAGGACGCGGACGGCTCATGCCGCGTTGACCTTCGATGGAAGCCATCAGTGCGGTTTCCTCGCCACAAACAAAGGCTCCGGCGCCCATCTTGATACGCATATCGAAATCAAAACCCCAGCCTTTGATATTCTTGCCCAGATAACCCTGCTCATAGCAGATATCAATGGCGTGCTGCAGACGCTGAACAGCCAACGGGTACTCCGCACGTACATATACATAACCAAAGTCACAACCGATAGCATAAGCAGCTACCATCATACCTTCAATAATGCAGTACGGGTCACCTTCCAGCAGAGAGCGGTCCATGAATGCACCTGGGTCACCTTCGTCAGCGTTACAGATCAGGTACTTGTGATTACCTGGAGATGCTTTGCAGAAGGACCACTTCATACCGGTAGGGAAACCACCGCCCCCACGGCCACGAAGACCGGACTTCTTGACTTCCTCGATGACCTCTTCCGGCTTCATGCTCTTGATACATTTTTCAATAGCCTTGAAACCATCTTCTTCTATGTATGCATCGATGCTATCCGGGTCTATCTGACCGCAACCGGTCATAACAACACGCATCTGAGCATCGACAAACTGATTATAATATGGCTTGGCTTTTCTCTTCTCCATTACCGTCTGGTTGACGATATGTTCTTCAATGATCTTCTCGACCTCTTCCGGCTTGACAAAGTCGTAGGTAATACGCCCCTGCTCGGGTGTGATTATATCGACGAGAACATCGTTGGCACAAAGGCCGCGACAGCCGGTCTTGATAACATCACAACGCTTGCCGACTACGGCGCTAAGGCCTTTTTCAGCAAGATGTTTTACGAAGGCCGCCTCTACTTCTTTAGCGCCCATCGAAACCCCGCCGGTACCCTGGCAGATCAGAATTTTAATACCTGCGTTTTCGCTCATGACTGAATTGTCCCCTGCTGGATAGTTTCGAGCTACGTGCTATTTCAGTGGTCTCTTGCTGTAGTCGGCAACAATGTCATCGACCTTTTGGACCGTCATGCCGCCATAGGTGGAATCATTAACCATTGCCAAAGGCGCCATTCCGCAGGCACCCAAACAGGCAACCTTTTCAAAAGTAAAGCGGAGGTCCGGAGTCGTTTCGGCGTGACCGATACCGATCTTGTCGAAAAAGGTTTCAACGATGCGAGGAGCACCCTGAACATGGCATGCGGTTCCGACACACACTCGGATAATGAATTTTCCACGCGGCTTGAGATGAAACTGGGCGTAGAAAGTAAGAACGCCGTAGATCTGGCTTGGGTAGACATTCAAACGTTCGGCGATATGATCCGCCACACAACGCGGGATGTATCCATATTCGTCTTGAGCTGCCTGTAATACAGGCATCAGATTCCCCGACATGTCTATATATTTGTCGATAATTGCATCTGCAATTGAAAGATCAATTACCGGTTCCTGCTCTGCAGCCTGCTGCGCTACTGCGTCACTCATGCGCGCCATCTCCTTTGAATCGTGCGGAGTTATCTGTCAATTTCACCCAAAACGATGTCCAGCGTACCTATTACGGCGACAAGGTCAGCTATCATTGTACCCAGAGACATCTTTTCAATAGACTGCAGGTTCACGAATGAAGGCGGACGAATTCTAAAACGTTGCGGTTTGTTGCCACCATCGCTGACGATATAGAAACCAAGTTCACCTTTGGGCGCTTCTACACCCTGATATACTTCACCCTCGGGTGCCGCGAATCCTTCAGAGGCAATCTTGAAGTGATGGATCAGACCTTCGATACTGTTATAAACGTTCTCTTTGGGTGGGTAGCAAACCTGCGGATAGTCGGCCAGAACTGGACCAGGCTTTAACCTGTCGAGTCCCTGGCGAACAATCTTGCATGCTTCACGCATCTCAACCAGACGAACTTTGTAGCGATCAAACGTATCGCATTTCTCGCCGACAGGCACTTTGAACTGGTATTTTTCATAACCGCCATAGGGGTTATCACGCCGCAGATCCCAATCAACGCCTGATCCGCGCAGTGCCGGACCGGTCAATCCCAGATCAATTGCGTCCTCAGCAGATATAAAACCGTTACCGACAGTACGTTTCAACCAGATCGGGTTGGTGGTAAGCAATCCTTCGTACTGATCAAGGTAACCTGGCATAACGTCGATAAAGTCACTGACTTTTTTCACGAACTCATCAGGAACGTCCTGCGACAGACCACCGACACGGAAGAAGTTCGAAGTCATGCGAGCGCCTGAAATCAGTTCGTAGATTTCCATGACCGTCTCACGCTCACGGAAAGCATAGATAAATACCGTCATGGCCCCGATATCGAGAGCATGACATGCAATCCAGACCAGATGCGACTGAAGGCGCGTCAGTTCGGCCATAATGATCCTGATAGTTTCAGCACGCTCGGGAACCTGAACATCCATCAGCTTCTCGACCGCCAGGATATATCCCAGGTTGTTGCTCATGGGTGCCAGATAATCGAGTCGATCGGTCAGTGGCAGGATCTGATGGTAAGTTCGGTGTTCTGAAAGCTTTTCAATACCTCGATGCAGGTAGCCGATATGCGGTGTAACCTTGACGATCACCTCGCCGTCAAGTTCGAGAACGAGCCGCAGAACCCCGTGGGTACTGGGATGCTGAGGTCCCATGTTTAATGTCATTGTTTCAGTAGTTGCCATGTATCGCCTCTTCTATGATCGAATTACAGAACGATGTAGTATAACTATGACAAGCGCCCTTTATAGGGTTCACGGTCAGGTCCCTGCAGCGGATAGTCTTTGCGAAGCGGATGCCCCACCCAGTCATCCGTCATCAGTATGCGTCTGAGGTCAGGATGCTTTTCGAATATAATTCCGAAAAGATCGTAGGTTTCACGCTCCAGCCAGTTGGCTGTTCGCCATACCTGAGTCGCAGTCGGGATGCTGCAATCAACCTCACTAACCGGCGTTTTAATACGCACGCAATCCTTGTTGGGAATTGAGTAAAGCTGATACACCATCATGAAGCGGTCTTCCTTCTTCCCCAAATAATCAACCGCAGTAAGGTCGGTAAGCAGGTTATACTGAAGTGATTGCTTTAGAAACATAAGGACATCGATAATACTGTCCTTTTTGACGGTAACCGTCACCTCACCCCTGAATTCAACCACATCTATAATCGATGAGGCGAATTTTTCCTTCAACTTGAGTACTGCTCGATTATTTTCTGCCATGAGTTCCAACCCTTTATTCTGGGATTTGAGTACTATTGTGATCGCTACGACAATTTAGGCGGTAGCCCCATCAATCCTGGTTCCAAGCCCGATGGCAGATCCGAATGAGTTCTTGTCATTCCAGATCTTGTCTTGCAGCTTGAGGAGACCAAAGAGCAGCGCTTCCGGTCGCGGTGGGCATCCGGGAATATAAACATCAACCGGCAACGCCTCATCTATCCCCTGCACGACACTATATGTATCAAAAATACCACCCGAACAGGCACATGCTCCCATCGCAACAACCCATTTGGGCTCAGGCATCTGCTCATAGACTGTCTTGATTACCGGCAACATTTTCTTGGTAACCGTGCCCGCTATGATTATGCAGTCAGACTGACGAGGAGAAGCGCGAAATATGATTCCAAAGCGGTCCAGGTCGTTGTGGGAGGCGCCGGTTGCCATCATCTCGATTGCGCAACATGCCAAACCAAAGGTCATCGGCCAGATTGATGACTTCCTTGACCAGTTGACCAGCTTGTCAAGCGATGTGGTGATAATGTTTTCGCCCAGCGGATTATCTACTCCCATTCCAGTGCTCCTTTTTTCCAGACATATATGTAACCGACGAAAAGAATCACAACAAACAGCCCCATCTCCACCAGGCCAAAAGCGCCCAATTTCTTGTAAAGAATTGACCATGGATAGAGAAACACAGCCTCAATATCGAACAGTATGAAGAGCATCGCGATTAAATAGAACTTGATCGAAAATCGCTCGCGAGCAGTTCCGACAGGTTCACAGCCAGACTCATACGGAGACAACTTGAGGACCGAGCTCTTTTTCGGACCGATTAATGATGAGAATATGAGTGAACAAAGTCCAAAAATCACTGCTATCATAACCATTAGTAATATTGGCAGATATGCACCAAGCATTGAAGCCCCCCTTACTGTTTACGGTATACTGTATACAACATGGGCAATAGATAGGTCATTTAAGTTTCTTTGTCAAGCAGTTTTTCCTTTTTTTTTACAATATTTTTTATATGTATTTATATGTTTTATTTATCGTATCATACTGTTATCGCTACACTTTATTATTTGAAACCATAAATCTGCGGGGATTGCAGAGCAGGCAATTCTGAATTATTTCTGATGCTTCAAGAATCAAACATCAGTATATTTATTATTAGTATTTTGTCGCCATACCAGCGGACAGCCATATGAGGCCGTTAATAACAACATTATTGCGGACACATTTATACTTACATGGCAATACCAAAACCTACTTTCCGCTACTTCTGGATACCAACAAACAAAAAAAATGAAAAAACATGTCCCAACATATATTAACCCTCGAAGATTGACATGGCTGCAAGCTGTATGTTACCCATTTAAACTTATATCCAGACCAACTTCCACTTTACGAATTCCACAGCAAAGGGGTTTTCAAAATGAACAACAAACGCTCCAGTCTGCTTTTTCAACAAGCAAAAAACCTGATTCCAGGCGGTGTCAACAGTCCGGTTCGCGCATTCAAGTCCGTGGGTTCCGACCCACTGTTCATAAAAAAAGCCTCGGGGTGCACCATATATGACGAGGACGACAATGCCTTCATCGACTATGTCGGCTCATGGGGCCCAATGATTGTCGGACACTGCCATCCGGATATTGTTGCCGCGGTAAATCGGGCAATGGAGGACGGCGCCAGCTTCGGCGCTCCCACCGAGCGCGAGATCATTCTGGCGGAAATGGTCATAGATGCGGTTCCATCCATCGAAATGGTGCGAATGGTCAGCTCCGGAACCGAAGCGACAATGAGCGCGATCCGGTTGGCGCGCGGCTATACCGGACGTGATAACATCCTGAAGTTCTCCGGCTGCTACCATGGCCATGCCGACGCGTTACTGGTAAAAGCCGGTTCAGGCGCAGCAACCTTCGGAGTACCCGATTCTCCGGGTGTACCGGCTGATTTTGCAAAACACACCCTAACCGCCGAATATAACTCCCTGGAATCGGTCAAGACGCTTGTAGCAAACAACAAGGATTCGATCGCCTGCATCATCGTGGAACCGGTGGCCGGGAACATGGGCACGGTACCTCCATGTGAAGGTTTTTTGGAAGGACTTCGCGAGATCTGCACCAACGAAGGCATTGTACTTATTTTTGACGAAGTCATGTCCGGCTTCAGGGTTTCATATGGCGGTGCACAAGAACTGTACGGAGTAACCCCCGACATGACCACCCTGGGCAAGATTATCGGTGGTGGACTGCCCGTTGGAGCGTTCGGCGGCAAAAGGGAGATCATGGAAAAGCTCTCCCCGTCAGGCGGGGTTTACCAGGCAGGCACACTATCAGGCAATCCCCTGGCCATGTCAGCCGGCATTGCGACACTGAATATCCTCAAACAGCCCGGCTTCTACCAGGCGCTGGAGGAGAAGAGCCGGCTTGTCGCCGAAGGCATCGCCAAGTCAGCCAAACAGGCCGGTTACCCGATCTACTCCACCCGCGTCGGAAGCATGTTCTGTGCGTTTTTCACCAAAAGCGAAGTTCGCGACTGGACCAGCGCCGCGGCATGCGACACCAAGGCCTTTGCAAAATACTTCATGGGCATGCTCGATGAAGGAGTCTATCTGGCGCCATCACAGTTCGAAACTGCCTTTGTTTCAGCCGCTCACACCGAGGCCGATATCGAGAGGACCATAACTGCGGCGGCCAGGTGTTTCAAACAGATTGTGTAGATGGCTCC
>JAURXC010000083.1 GCA_030654645.1 Deltaproteobacteria bacterium
ATCCTGGGCAATTTCCAGATATTCAATCAGAAAGGCCAATTGCTGCTCTACGTCGGTCAGGAAGGCGCCCTGCCGGGAGAATTGATGCTTCCGAGCGCTATTTTTATTGATAAGAATGACAGGATCTACGTTTCAGACACGTTCAATCACAGGATACAGATATATCAGTACCTGAAAGAGGATAGAATCAAATGAACCACAAATGGTTTCCTTTGTTTTGTGCCGGGTTTTTTGTATTTATATTGGCATGGGAAGTCTGTGCCAAAGGCCCCATGGTTTCGGCGATGGGTAACAGGCATAACCTGTCGGCGCAGAATACTGCTGCCGGCATAACCTATCGTGCTATCGATGATGCCGTAAACAACCCCGGCGGACAGCAGATCTGCATATTCTGCCACACTCCGCACAATTCGCAGCCGCAGGGGCCGTTATGGAACCGCAGAGACACCACACAGATATTTGCCCGGTACACTTCGAACACTCTGCAGATCAAGAACCTGGCCGCGTCGCAATATTCCGTAACCGGTGATTCCCTGGGGCAGCCGAACGGTTCTTCACGTCTCTGCCTGTCCTGCCATGACGGCGTTACCGGACTGGGAGATGTCCTCCGCAGCGGACAGATGGGACAGATACAGATGTTGAGCGGCAATAATAATATAACCGGCGTTGCTTCATTCCATCCCTCCACCAACAAGATGAAGGTAGGTCACCACCCGGTCTCCTTCGTATTTGCGACCTCTTTCGATTACAAAACCCAGCTGGGAACTATGATCGGATTGAATCCAGGGGTGTTCAAGCTCCCCGCCCAGGTTCCCAACCCGGAAATGGCCGCCAAGGTCAAACTGCAGGATAGCAAGCGTGACAGCCGTGGATGGATGCAATGTACAACCTGTCATGACCCTCACCAAAACATGGGAAATGACTCTGTGACGTATCCTCCTGCATTTACACGTAAAATTACTCCTTTCTGGGTGTACAGCGGGGCGAGTGCGGTTACTGGTCACGATGCGGTCTGCACCAGTTGCCATTTGAACCTGCTTGCACCGTACAATGTCGGTGGCTCAAATCCTCCATGGCCATATCCATAATCAATACCTGGAAGGTATCATCAATGGTTACACGAATTTTGTCAGTCCATCTCTGTTTGATTCTTCTTTTTTGGGCCGTGGTTGCCGATTCCGCGACCAACTCACCTCCCCATCTTGACCGGAACTACCTTCCCTATGGCTGCGGCAGTTGCCATGTGGGCATGGAATTCAAGTATGGCGGAGGGGCCAACCGTTGTCTGCTCTGTCATGGGAAGCTGACCCAGGATTCTGCCGGCTGGATGAAGGACAGGCAGCCGGTTGCGGATATCTCCAAGGATTTTGGTAAAAACTACCGGCATCCCGTGTTTGATAAACCCGGTATTCACGACTCAAAAGAAACCTTGCCCGAGGTCAATCCTTCCGCTCCCAGGCATGCGGATTGCGTCGATTGTCACAATCCCCACCAAGTATCTTCTGAAACGCCCTTCAGTGGAATCAAGGGTAAGAAAATGGGCAATTTTAATGCGCAGATAACCAAGGAATACGAACTCTGCTATCTGTGCCATGCCGATAGCGCCAACCTGCCGCTCAATGCAACCAACAAGCGGATTGAATTTTCGACTTCCAATCAGTCTTTTCATCCAGTGGAAGGCGAAGGGAAAAACCTGGCGGTAATAAGTCTTATGCGTCCTTACAAAGAAAGGAAAAGTTCGCCGAGCGATATTTCGGTAATCAAATGCGCGGACTGTCATGGAAGTGACGATCCGAACGCGCCGCGAGGTCCGCACGGTTCGAAGTACCAGTGGTTGCTAGTGGATAACTACTCCACCGGTGACAATCTGGTCGAAAGCAGCTTCACATATGAACTCTGTTATCGTTGCCACAAACGTTCCAGTATCCTGGCCAATGAAAGCTTCCCTCAGCATTCGCGCCATATCGCCGGAGAGCGCAACTTCAAGGGAGGCGGGACGTCCTGCCATACCTGCCATTCTTCGCACGGGAGCGTGGAGAACCGTTATCTGATCAAGTTCAACCGTGCCTATGTTTCCGAGAGCTCAAGCGGAAAACTGAAGTTCGTTGAAAAGGGCACCTATACTTTTCATGGTGAATGCTGGCTCTCCTGTCATGGTGTTGACCACAACCCCAAGACCTACTGAGAGGTTTCCGATTTAAAATGTACGGTTTGAAATTTATTGGCGCAATGCTTACAAGTCTGTTGGTCCTGGGTGGAACCGGCGTTGCCGGCGATAAGGCCGCCCGCGCAAAATTCGGAGCGAGTCCGCATAATGACAATGGTGATTGTACGATCTGTCATGCATATCCGGCGGAGACATTGCGGGGCTGGTTTGTTCTCGGTTCCACCAAAAGGAAATTGAAGGATGGACCTACCGAGGTCTGTCTGAAATGCCATGGTTCCGGTTTCGGTCACGCTATCGGCAAAAATACGGCTGTGAACCATAGCGACCTGCCTCTGGATGATAAAGGTGAAATTACCTGCGCAATAACATGCCATGAGATGCATGTAAGGCCAGAAGACCAGAAACAGAAATATTACCATCTGCGAATGCCGTTTGATTCGCTCTGTGTCTCCTGTCACGATAAATAGAATGATACATGCGAACATTTTGAAACAATCCTGTTAATAGGTTGCCACTGGTGTGAAGCCAGTGGTTTTTATATTTTATTATATTGGTATCTATGGTATTTAATCAGGCTTATGGCGCTATATACCTGCAAACTCGGAGCATCGGACGGTAAAATACTCTACAGGGAATTTGAGGCTGCGGAGAGTTCTGTACTGCGGAAAAGCCTTGAGGATCAGGGTTTTTTTGTTTTTGAAGTAAAAAAGAAGCCTTTTCAATTTCTTTTTGACAAGGGCATCAAGCGCCGCAAGATAGATAACAAAGCCCTGCTGACGTTCAATCAGGAGATGCTGGTGCTGATCAAGTCCGGCATTCCGATAATGCAGGTGCTGGACGCTATTCTGGACAGGCACGATTCCGGCAAGCTTTCCGAAGTTTTGCAGCAGGTGCGTGAAGATGTAAAGGGTGGCGCCGCCCTGTCGGTTGCGATGGAAAAACATGGCCGTGCTTTTCCATACCTCTATGTGGCGTCGATCAGGGCGGGTGAACGTACCGGTGACCTGCCACGCACCATTCGCCGATATATTCAATATCTGAAGCGAGTGGGCGATATTCGCAAGAAGGTGATATCTGCTCTTTTTTACCCGTCGATTCTGGTGTTCTTTGCGGCCATGGCCATAACCCTGCTTCTGGTTTATGTAGTTCCGACTTTCAGCCAGGTCTATACCGATTCCGGATCACAGCTTCCGGCCCTGACACAGCTGTTGATCACTTTCACTTCCCTGTTAAGGCGGTTTTTCATCGTTGGTCTGGTTGTGGTTTTCGGTTTGATCGCGGTTTTTAAAAAATGGATCAATACCGAGGCAGGGCGTTATGCCGTTGACCGTTTCAAGCTGACCATGCCGGTTATCGGTGATGTGTTTACAAAGTATTCCGTGGCCAGCTTTGCCAGAACCCTGGCAACTGTATTGGGGAGCGGCATCCCGATCATCGAGTCTCTGAGGATGTCGATCGGCACCCTCAATAATGTTTATATGGAAAAACGCCTGTTTGAGGCCGTCCGCTATGTTGAGGAGGGGGGGCGGCTTTCCGCGGCGCTTGAGAAAATCAATATTATGCCTCCCCTGGCATTACGAATGCTGGGCGTCGGCGAAACAACCGGATCCCTGGAAGATATGCTGATCGATATTTCGGACTATTTGGAAGACGAACTGGAAGAACGGCTGCACATGCTGACCACGGCGATTGAACCTGCGATAATGCTTATCATGGGGGTTGTGATTGGTGTAATCATATTAGCTATGTACCTTCCGATTTTCAAAATTGCCGGTACGGTGGGATAGGGTGGCGATGCAGCCTTTCAGGCGTAAAAACATAGGGCAGATTCTGATTGACCGTGGCAGTCTGACTTCCGAACAGCTGGCTGTCATTGTTGATAAGTTGGGCACTACCCGTCTGCGGTTCGGTGAAATTGCCGTTCACGAGGGTTTCGTATCGGAAGAGGATATTGCCCAGGCGCTGTCCGAGCAATTTAACCTGCAGTACATCGATCTGCGCAGCTTCAAGATGGATGAAGAGCTGCTCAATTCGCTGCCTCCGGATGCGATCTATCGCTACCGCTTCGTGCCGCTGGAGCTGACACCGCATGCCATCGTGGTTGCCGTCAGCGACCCTACCGATGTGGTCAAGCTCGACGAACTGGAGCTGATGCTGGATCGTCAGGTTCAGATCCGGATCGCCTCGGAATCTTCGATAGCCGGAGTAATCAAGGCCGGTGAGGGAACTCGCCGCGTGTTGCGGGAAGTCTCGGAAGACTTCATGCTGCAGCTGGTCAAGGAGACCGATCGGGGTGAAGAGGTCTTATCGGTCGAATCCATATCCGATGATACCAGTCCGATAATCAAGCTGATCAACACCACCATTCTTGACGCGCTGAACCGCAGGGCCAGTGATATTCATATCGAAACCGGTCACGATGGCGTTGACATCAAGTACCGTATCGACGGAGTGCTCTATAAGGCCAACGAAACGATCGACCAGCACTTCCAGTCGCCGATCATATCCAGGCTCAAGGTCATGAGCGAACTCGACATATCCGAACGGCGCATTCCGCAGGACGGCCGTTTCAAAATTCGTTTCGGAGAAAAATCGATCGATTTCCGCGTTTCGATCATGCCCAGTTCCCTGGGTGAGGATGCCGTCATTCGAATACTCGACAAGGAGAGTATCGCCAGTGACCTGAAAGGATTGACGCTGGAGAACCTGGGCGTCAGCGAGAGAGAGATCAAGCGTCTGCGCAAAAAGATCCGTGAACCGTACGGCATGGTCCTGGTGACCGGCCCGACCGGATCAGGCAAAACAACTACCCTGTACGCCGCGCTGACGGAAATTCATACCGGCGAAGACAAGATCATCACCATTGAAGATCCGGTCGAATACATGCTGCGCGGCGTGCTGCAGATACCGGTCAACGAAAAGAAGGGGCTGACTTTTGCCAAGGGACTGCGCTCGATTCTTCGTCATGACCCGGACAAGATCATGGTCGGCGAGATACGCGATTCCGAGACCGCGCAGATTGCGGTCCAGTCCGCGCTGACCGGGCATCTGGTGTTTACCACCGTGCATGCCAATAACGTTTTCGATGTTATCGGTCGTTTTATCCATATGGGTATCGACCCCTACAACTTTGTCTCCTGCCTCAACTGTGTCTTGGCACAGCGCCTGATCCGCAGGGTCTGCGTGGCCTGCCGTCGTCCGGTGCAGTACTCCGATGAGGAGTTGATCGAAGGAGGGGTTGATCCGGAGAAATTCCGAGGGAAAACTCTCTACGAGTCAAAGGGGTGCGACGAGTGCCATGGCACCGGCTATCGCGGTCGTGTGGCTATTGTCGAGCTCCTGGAGCTGAACGACCAGATCCGCGACCTGATCATTGCCAAGGTGCCGGCAACCCAGCTCAAACAGGCCGCGCGCGATGCCGGCGTGATGTTCCTGAGGGATTCGGCGGAAGAAAAGTTTGCTGCCGGTATAACAACGCTCAAGGAGATTAATCGCGTCACTTTTGTAGAGTGACGGGAACGGATTTTTAATGTTGTTTTCCCAGTCTTCGATAGGAATGGAAATCAGGCCCAACGGCGTGACATGTGCTATGGTGGGTGGAACTCAAGCTTCTCCCCGTATCGAGCGGCTCGCCTGTGCCACTTTTCCGGAAAATACGGTTCGGGTCTCACTGAAGGAACAGAACATACTCGAACCGGAAGTTTTTGTTGAACGGGTCAAGTCAGCCCACAACCTGATTCTGACTCGCACTGGCAAAGTCTCGGTCTCCTTGCCTGATTCCGTCGGCAGAATGCTTCTGATTGATCTTGAAGGCAGGTTCAAGAGCCGTGCGGAAGGACTTGACCTTATCCGCTGGAAACTGAAAAAAAGCATACCTTTTGATCTTGCCGATACCCATCTGGATTATCAGAAACTGGCTGTTCGCGAGAATGGTGAAATGTCGCTGCTGGTTGCTTTGATATCCAAAACGGTAGTATCCCAGTATGAGGAGCTGCTTGCGGAAGCGGGACTGATTCCGGCCCGGATAGATTTTAATTCATTCAACCTCTGCAGAGTCTTTGATCGGCAACTGTCAATTGACGGTGACGGCATCATGGTTTCATTTTATGGCAGTACACTGGGTATTATCGCTTTTACTCAGGGCGTTCCGGAGTTCATACGTGTAAAGGATCTCTTCGGCACAATTGCCACGGATAGTCGTGTATTTATGGAAATAAACAGTTCCCTGATGGTATGCAAAAATCGTTTTCCGGACCGTCAGCCCCGCGTGGTTTTTTGCCTGGCGGCTC
>JAURXC010000092.1 GCA_030654645.1 Deltaproteobacteria bacterium
CTGTTCAACAAATACCGTTATCCCTCATCAGGCTATCTCTACATGGGTTACAACCTGCGTCATCCATTGTTTGGGGACAAGCGCATCCGCCAGGCGATGACCGCCGCGATCAACAAGGAAGAGCTGATCCAGGGGGTGCTGTTCGGCATGGGACAGAAGGCGCACGGCCCGATCGTTCCGGGGCGCTGGGCCTATAATCCGAATGTGAAGGATATCGCCTACGATCCGAAGCATGCCGCCGAATTGCTGGCAGAGGCCGGCTGGAAGGATAAAAACAGCGAAGGAATCCTGGTAAAGGACGGCAAACCGTTCAAATTCACGATCCTGACCAACCAGGGCAACCAGCAGCGCCTGATGACCGCCCAGATCGTGCAGCAGCGCCTGAGGCAGGTCGGCATCGACGTCAGGATCCGCATCGTGGAGTGGGCCGCTTTTTTGAAGGAGTTCATAAACAAGGGTAATTTCGAGGTGGTCTTGCTGGCCTGGAATATATCCCAGGACCCGGATATGTACGATGTCTGGCACTCCAGCAAGACCAATCCGAGCGAACTGAATTTTGTCGGTTTTAAAAATGCGGAGGTGGACCGTCTGCTGGTGGAAGGGCGTGGTACCTTCGATATCGAAAAGCGCAAGCGGGCCTACTTCCGCATCCAGGAGATCCTGGCCGACGAGCAGCCCTACACCTTCCTGTATGTGCCCGATTCGCTGCCAGTGGTAAGCGCCCGCATTCGCGGCGTGGAACCGGCTCCGGCCGGCATTGGATATAACCAGATCAAGTGGTTCGTACCGAAAAACGAGCAGGTTTACGTGCCGTGACTTTCTAACTTTCAGTACCGGTAGTGGAAGTTGCCATGAGTGCATGCATTTAACAGCAAAGGGGGAAGCGGATAACCGTTTCCCCCTTTGCTGTTAAAGCTGTTGGGTGATGTCTTGCTAGCGAACCAGCTTGAACAGGTAGGCGAAGGTGCCGACCACCGACAACCCTGAAAGCATCGCGCCGGCGGAGCTCATGGTTGTCGCAATCTTGACCATGGCGCCGTCAATGCCCTCGGATTGGATATTGAAATCAAACTCCTCCACCAGCGTTTGCCATGCAGGATCCCACTGGTACATTTGCAGGTAGAGTTCGGAGCCTTTCCAGATCACGATGAAGAAGAACACCAGCACAAAGGAAAGTATGCCGTTGGCAATGGGAGAGCCTTTTATCTCGTGGTAGATTTTTAACACTACAAAAATGTTAACTATGGATAGGAACAGCCAGACGGTATTTTCAGCCATGCGGTAGTTTCTGAGCACAAACAGGCTGGGCTTGGGATTGAGTGAAACGAATATGATTCCCAAGACAATGGCGCCTATGGTGGTCAGATAGATGGTTCTCTTTGAACCTGTGATATCCAGGGTTTTAGTAAACAGGAAGTATTCCTGGAAGCCGTGGCTGATCAGCAGTATGGAAACCGCCCCAATGATGGTGTGCACGGCGGTTACCCTGAAATAACTGGAGGCATAGGGGTTCAGCAGGTAGGCCTGTCCCCAGAAGATCAGGAAGAAACCGATCGAGACACTGGTCCAGAGCCGGGCATTTCCATAACTGAAATAAAAGCTGATAACAGCCGCGACAAACCAGAAAAATATCAGCACCAAGTCTGATGCATTATAAACGACCGGATTGTAGATTTTGGGCAGAAACGGGATGATTGTAGTCAAGTACTGAAAAAAACTTGTGAAATCCATAAACGGCTCCTATCTGGGTGTGTGAAATTAAAGTTTTTCTACTTCCAGGGAAATGGCATTGCGCATCTCCTTGATCTTGTTGGCACTAGCCAGAAGTATGGAACTCTTTTCCACAGCGTTGAGAAAATTACGCAACTTGGATTCGTCCTTCAGTGCCTTGATTCCGCCTGCATTCAACAGTTCCTTATCCACAAGGGTCTTGCCAAGTTTTCCAAGACTTGCATTTGCTATCGCGATTATTGCTGTTTCAACTTCAGCGCTGTTTGCCGTGACGGGTGACGGTTGGGGAGCGACAACTGCCTGTGGTTGGAAAATGTTTGCGGGTTCGGGTGCGGCAAAAACATCTCCCTTGGCGGCTGCCCACAATGATCTGATATTCACCTGTGCCGACAGATCCTGGTTTACCCCATCAGCCCCCCTGATGGCCATCAGGTCAACAGTTGCGCCGGGCAGCGTGGCTATTTGCTGTACTTTGGCGGGCGAATTTTCGATTGCATCAGCTGTGTCATCGAAAAAGCCAACTGTTTCACCATCCCGGTAGAGGATCATGCCAACACTTTGATCCGTTGAAATCTTAAGCGTGGCTGTCATGCGCTCATTTTTGATCCTCTCCCTTAGATTCTTGAAATCTATCAGTTTCAGCTCTTGCCGGTCGAGAACCTTCACGCCGCGAATCAGCGCCAGCACTGCCTGATTGACATCTTTTGTAAAACCATAAACATTAAAGCTGCCGCTGTCGGTCAGGATTATCTGATCAACCAGTGCACGCAGAGCGTCAGCATCTTTTTCCTCGATCTTGTTACGTCGCATGAGAACGCTGATCAGCTTGCCTTCTTCATAAATCAAGGCACAGTCCGAAGCGGGAAAGTCAAATATGGCACATCCGGTTAGTTTGCCGTTTTTCAGTTTATCGAGCGCTTCAGGGAGTTGCAGTTTGGCGATCGGGAAATTTTCGACCAACGGTTTTCCTTTTGGCAGCAGAAACATGATGAATTCCTTCTTGAATGGAGTTGCGGAGAGTTTCCGCCATTCGGACTACTCACAGCTAAAAAAGCAGGAAGAGGGACTGTACGCCAGGCCCTCTTCTCGTAACCGACTCTCTGGGGTTATATCAGCAGCCGGCTGTCTTTCTGACATAGGTGATAACCTTGGTGCCTTTGTCAAATCGGATACGCAGCTCATCACCTACACGGATCTTTTTGTCTTTCAGTTTTTCCAGTGTCGAAGCGTCGCGAACATGCAGAACTACACTTTCGTCGTTTTTGCGATCCTGCATGGTTATTTCCGCAACGTTGCCACGCATTTCGATTGCCGAAATTGTGCCGACCATTTTGGATTCAGCGGCAAATACCAGTGAAGTCCATGCGGATACCATCACCATTACCAGCATAACAATACGAGTTTTCATGTTTTCCTCCGTGTATTCCGCCGAAGCGGCTGTTTATTTTTTCTGAATGACTTTACCTGTATCCTGTTAATCTGAGCACGGCGATTTTGGAATTATCCTATTACACGGGCATTCATTCCGTTTATCCGTGTTTTGGCGTAACGAAACAGGCATTGCGCCGTACTTAATTTGTGCTGAAATACTCTTGTCAAAATGTTGCACAGATATTCTGGCCGATCCGCTGTAACTTGCTTATGTTTTGCGGTTCTAATGAAGCAATATATATGCCGGTATTGATTGAGTTCGATAAAATACTTGAATGACAGGGGTGTTGACTTAAAATTCATGGTTTGTTCACGCATCTGCAACGAAAAACTGTTTTCAGTCACATCTTGATAAAGGTTCCGGTCATGGCCCAGTCTACTCAATTTGACGTAGTGTAATCCCAAAGCTTCAGATAATTATTCCATTATTGTGCCAGCGTCAAGTAACTATTTGCATATTAATCTATTCTATTTATTGAATGTTGTTGTCGAGCCTGGTAGCCGGCCATCATGATTGGATTGACAATCCGCAGGTGTACATGTTACGCAAGTTGCGTTTTGGCTGATGACATAAGTGAATTACGGATATCATGACAACTTACCTGTTAAAACGCATACTGCTGCTGATTCCGCTGATGTTCGGCATCACGCTGATAACCTTCTCGGTTATCCACCTGGCTCCAGGAGAACCGGTGGAGATGCAGATGGCGATGAATCCCAAGGTCGGCAAGGAGGCCCGGGAGCGCTTGACCAAGTTCTACGGCCTGGACAAGCCGCTGCATGAACAGTATCTGAGCTGGGTCGGCAAGCTGGCCAGACTTGACCTGGGACGTTCCTTCTCGTCCGACGGCCGGCCGGTCAAGGACAAGATCAAGGAACGCCTGCCGGTCACGATCTCGCTGAACATCATCGCGCTGATCCTGGAATTCGGCCTGGCGATACCGATCGGCATCCTGGCTGCCACCCGCCGCGACACCTGGCTGGACAAGGGTATCACCGTCTTTGTCTTTGTCGGTTTTGCCGTGCCGACCTTCTGGCTGGCGCTGCTTTTGATGTATCTCTTCGGCGTCCGCCTGGGGTGGCTGCCCATTTCCGGACTGCACACGCTGGGGAGCGATTCCTGGGGGACCCTGCATTACCTGTGGGACATGGCCAAGCACCTGGTCATGCCGGTGATGGTGGCCTCCTTCGGCAGCCTGGCCGGACTCTCACGATACATGCGCTCGGCCATGCTGAACGTGATCAGCCAGGACTACATTACCACCGCCCGCGCCAAGGGATTGCCGGAACGGGTCGTGATCTACAAGCATGCCCTCAGAAACGCTCTGCTGCCGCTGATCACGCTGCTCGGCTTCTCGATTCCCGGACTGATCGGCGGCAGCGTCATCTTTGAAACCATCTATGCGATACCGGGCATGGGGCAGCTCTTTTACCAGGGTGTCATGTCGCGCGATTATCCGGTGGTGATGGGTATCCTGGTGATCGGAGCCTTTCTGACTCTGCTCGGCAATCTGGTCGCCGATCTCTGCTATGCGCTGGCCGATCCGCGCATCAGGCACGGGGAGGGGTAGGGCATGGCCTTCAGGCATTCCTATTTATACTCCATCTTCTGGCCGCGCCTGAAGCGCAACCGCCTGGCCCTGTTCGGCGGAGCGGTGGTGCTGGCGCTGTTTCTGGTCTCCCTGGCGGCGCCGCTGATCTCCCCCTATGACCCCAACGCCATCAACGCCTGGAAGGTGCTGTCGCCGCCGTCATGGCAGCACTGGTTCGGCACCGACGAGCTTGGCAGGGATGTGCTCAGCCGGGTGCTGTTCGGAGCGCGGATCTCGCTCAAGGTCGGTTTTGTGGCGGTCGGCATCGCGGTAACGATCGGCACAGTGATCGGGCTGCTCTCCGGCTACTACAGCGGTGCGGTGGACGCGGTGCTGATGAGGCTGGTTGACATCATGCTCTGCTTCCCGGCCTTCTTCCTGATCCTGGCGGTGATAACCTTCCTGGAACCGTCGATCTGGTACATCATGATCGTGATCGGCCTGACCGGCTGGATGGGGGTGGCGCGTCTGGTGCGGGCGGAAACACTCTCGATCCGCGAGATGGACTACATCATGGCGGCGCGCTGCATCGGCTGCTCCAACGCCCGCATCATCTTCCGCCACATCCTGCCCAACGCGGTTTCGCCGGTGCTGGTCTCGGCCACTCTGGGCGTGGCCGGAGCCATCCTGACCGAATCGGCGCTGTCGTTTCTCGGCATCGGCGTCCAGCCTCCCACCCCCAGCTGGGGCAACATCCTCACCTCAGGCAAGGACTACATCGAATTCGCCTGGTGGCTGTCCCTGTTTCCGGGCCTGGCCATCCTGGTAACGGTGCTGGCCTATAACCTCCTGGGAGAGGGCATCCGTGACGCCCTTGACCCGCGCGTCAAACGCTGATGGCGGTAGATCCGCGCCGGATCAGTCTCCTCAACGATATCCCGGTTTCTCCCGGTCCGGTGGTTTACTGGATGAGCCGCGACCAGCGCGTGGCCGACAACTGGGCGCTGATCCATGCCCAGCGCCTGGCGCTGGAGCGACAGGCGCCGCTGATCGTGGCCTTTGCCCTGGCACCGGCCTTCCTGGGGGCTACCATCAGGCAGTACGGCTTCATGCTGAGAGGTCTGGCACAGGTCAGGCAACGCCTGGAACAGCTCAACATACCCTTTGTGCTGCTGCAGGGGGATCCTCCCGCGCAGGTCAACCGGTTTGTCCGGCAAAATGCCGTCGGCGCGCTGGTAACCGACTTCGATCCGTTGCGCATCAAGCGTGCCTGGCGTGAAAAGGTGGCCGCCGATACAGACGTGGCCTGTATCGAGGTGGATGCCCACAATATCGTGCCCTGTCGGACCGCATCACCAAGACTGGAGTTCGGCGCCTACACCCTCCGTCCCAAGATCAACCGGCTGCTGCCGGATTTCCTGACTGACATTCCCCAGCCAGTGCCACATCCGTACACCTGGAAGAATCCCTCCCGGTCACCTTTTGACAAGGAGG
>JAURXC010000097.1 GCA_030654645.1 Deltaproteobacteria bacterium
GTGTATTTCGTGGACCCGATTTTAGCGATCTTAAACAAGGTGTTGAAGGTGAGTTGTGAGCCGCCACGGTGGTAAGAACTGTTTGTCGCGGGTACAGGCCAGGAAGTATCAGGATGTTTTGGACTGGAGTAGTATCGGGGACTTTGATATAACTTCATCGTTATGGAAACCTTGCAAGTTCCGCTGATTGAAAGGAGGCATGCCATGCCCCATATATATCCTGTATCCGATCTCAAAAACAACCTGAGTCAACTTTCGGAAATATGCCGTAAAGAACATGAGCCGGTTTATCTCACCCGCAGGGGGCACGGTGAGCTCGTTCTGTTGGGTATAGAAGAGTATGAATGCATGCTGGCAAAGCTTAAAACCACCGAAGAGGAAGATGCCGAGATAGAAGCCTTGTGGGTTTCCGAGATTCAGGAGCGGTATCGAGCCATACAGGAAGGGACTGTCACCTGCATTCCAGCGGACGAGGCGATGAGACAGGCGCGTGAGCGGCTCAGACCATTTGGAAATACATCCTGGCAACCATGCACCAGAAACGCAGGCCGGGATACTGGAAGAAACGCCTGAATCAGCCTTCCCGATGAATCTTACCCTGCTCACGTTTTGCATCTCCTCTGTGTTGCCTGTATCCATGCTGTGGCACTTTGAATAAATGGTGGAGGTTGGAATACTATGGCGGCAAAGATCAAGGTGCTGGATCGGGATGTGTCGATTTACGCATATAACGAGGCCGACTATATCTGCATTACGGACATAGCCAAGTACAAGAGTTCTGATAAAACCGATGATCTGATCAGAAACTGGCTACGGAATCGCAATACCATTGAATTTCTCGGTATCTGGGAACAACTCAACAACCCTGGTTTTAATCCCGTGGAATTCGACGGGATTAAAATGCAGGCAGGTCTCAATAGTTTTACGCTTACCCCAAAGCAGTGGATCGAAAAGACCTGTGCTGTTGGCATAGTCTCCAAGGCTGGTCGTTACGGAGGCACTTATGCCCACAAGGATATCGCCTTTGAATTTGCCTCCTGGATATCGGTTGAGTTCAAGCTTTATCTCATCAAAGAGTTCCAAAGGCTTAAAGAAGAAGAGTACAAACAGCTTGGCTGGGATATCAGACGCAATCTGGCAAAGATCAACTATCGCATCCATACCGACGCTATCAAGGAAAACCTCATTCCGCCGGAACTGACCAAGCAACAAACCACGCTGGTTTATGCCTCCGAGGCTGATGTACTGAACATGGCGCTGTTCGGCCAGAGTGCCAAGACATGGCGTGACGCCAACCCGGACAAAAAAGGCAATATCCGGGACTATGCCAATGTTTCCCAGCTTGTCTGTCTTTCAAATCTTGAGAATCTGAACGCCCTGTTATAGCAGAAGGTATGCTGCAACCGGAGCGGCTGCTGAAACTGAACATGATCGCCATTCAGCAGATGAAGTTGCTGACGGATGATGCAGGGAGACATAAGCTGGGGATTTCTAAATTATGATAGGGTGACTCTTTTCATCACATTCAGAATTCATACTTCATAATTGCCTTTAAGAGATGCCTATTGTCGCTGGGGTTGGGGTAAGTGGGAGTTAGTGCCGAGGAACAACGAAAAATTTTTACAAGAGAGGCCACAGAATGATTCTTGCTCCACTTATAAACCAGCTTATAGGAACACTCTGGTATCTGCTGCCAATTCTGCTTCTGGCGGCATTATTCAAATCATCCTGGTTCAAAGGGGTGATGGGTGAGTTTATCGTTAACGTTGCAGCAAAGCTGATGCTTGATAAAAACGAGTACCACCTGATCAAGAACGTTACCTTGCCAACCGAGGATGGCACGACACAGATTGATCATGTCATCGTTTCAAAATTCGGCCTTTTCGTAGTTGAAACCAAAAACATGAAGGGGTGGATTTTTGGCGACCCCAAACAGGGGCAATGGACTCAAAAGATATTCAAGCATACGAGCAGGTTTCAGAATCCGCTGCATCAGAATTACAAGCATGTGAAGACCCTGGAATCACTGCTCAGTTTAAGTGATCAGCAGATTCATTCACTGATTGTTTTTGTCGGTGAGAGTACGTTCAAAACGAATATGCCTGCAAATGTTACTCATGGTATCGGTTATATCAGGTTTATAAAATCGAAGACCACGCTGGTTCTGTCTGCTGGTGAGGTAACAGATATTGTCAGCAAGATTGCTAATGGCAGGTTGACGCCGTCATTCAAAACCAGCAGAGAGCATGTCGCGCATGTGAAAAGCATTGTAAGCGAAAAGCAGAGCGCACCTGGTTGTCCGAAGTGTGGCAGTCTTATGGTTATGCGTGAAGTAAGCAAAGGTGCGAACAAGGGCAGCAATTTTCTGGGTTGCTCGCAGTATCCGCAGTGCAGGGGCGTTTTGAGTGTTGCGTAGGAATTAATATGGGGTGCGTGAGAGAATCAAAGTGCAAATTATGGTTTTGTCAGATGTGTAGCCCTGACACCATTATTTCTGCTGACACCATTATTTCTGTGTAAGTAAGCATTTCGTCATGTTCTAGAAAACCCCCGATACGAGGAGGGTGTGGAATGTCGATATCTCCCACAGCGGAGGAGTTGGTAGCGCTTTTTCAACAGGGACTTCTTGGTCGTGAACTGCCCAAATTGTTTTCAGTGAGATGTCGTGAATACTTGCGCAATGTTGAGAAACTGTGCATCGACCTTCACAATTCAGATGCTATTGATTTACTTCAACTTGTGGAGCTCGGGTCATTCAAAGAACTACCGGCATCTGAATTTTTTACTGTCATGCACCCCTACTGTCACTTTCTGCCACATCTCAAGGCTGTGCCGGCTAGGATGATGACATGCGTTGAATCGCTAGTGGCCCAAGGGGGGAATGATCTAGCGGCGAATCTGCCAAACGCTGCATTCCGCAGCTGGTGCATTAATAACCCTCAGTTAGCAGATGAGATAGTGTCGGCTGCAAGAGGTGGTGACGAACTGGCTAGCAGGCATTTGACGTTTGCTCTGGAAGCCGCGAATTCCATCGCTATGGCTCGTAAGATTGCCCTTGAGTATGAAGACAAGCGCAGTGTCAGCGCCATCACTGCTCTAAGCCGGATGAAGGATGATGACGCAGTATCCCGTGCTGAAACCTTGGC
This sequence comes from Deltaproteobacteria bacterium, assembly GCA_030654645.1. Lineage (GTDB taxonomy): Bacteria > Desulfobacterota > Desulfuromonadia > Geobacterales > Pseudopelobacteraceae > JACRCG01. The sequence goes on from JAURXC010000097.1 coordinate 3,147, forward strand.
TGTGTTCTCGACAATAATTGACACTTCTGCTGCAGAAGAGGTCATCTATGCGAACCTCCTTGGCGCGATTGCAGCAGTTCTTCGCCAGAGTCCCGACATGCATTCTGCATCCGCTCTTATCTTGATCAGAAGAATACTAGTTGATCCGAGTGGGTTGATAGTGCATGCAGCGGCTAAGGTGATGTGTGATGATGCTATTATCCTTACGCCAGAAATCGTTACGTGCCTTCTGACGGCACTGTTGCGCCTGAACCCGGAAAACAAGGGAACAATACTACAGTTGGACATCGGGCTCCATTCGTTACTTGACCACGGGCATGCCGAAGCTGCAATCGACTATGTCACGACCTACTTCTCAAAGGAAAATAATGTCCTACGACTCGAGGAGATTCCAACTTTCACCAGCGCACTGATAAATGGGCCAAGTGAGCGGCTTAGTCGCGTTGTAGTGCTATGGCTACTTAATGGAATACCTGCACTTTGCGACGGACTTTCTAATGCGATGAAGGGCCGGGGAATGGAGGGCAAACCTATCTACCTCTTGGCTGAGGATCTCGCAATTACGCCCTCTGAACAGATATTCCTTTGTCGCAAGGCGATCGGTTGGTTTTTTATCAAGCCGATCACTGCTACATCTATTCTTGTTTCTGTTCTGAGGGTTTGTGACGAGGAGACAGCGCTAGAAGTGCAAAAGCTTCTTGTTCAGAATCTTCTCGAAAACTATGGTGGCGTCCGGAAGTACTTGGAAAGTATCGCGCAAGATGATCCTGCAAAAGATAGGGTTGAGAAATGCGTTTCCGTGAATGAAGCGTATATATCTGCACTCAACAGTGTACCCCTCATAAAGGAACTTCAACCTTCCGAACATCATCGACGAATTGAGCGTCTGAGAGTAGCGGATCAAATGCACGACGTGCACAAGCAGGCCCGCAATCAGTCGCCGTTTCTGAGCATGGTAAAGCGCTCTGTTCTTCTCTATGGAAACCGCTCCCTTAGCTTTAGAAA
>JAURXC010000100.1 GCA_030654645.1 Deltaproteobacteria bacterium
TGGTCAGTTGTACGAAAAAATGTCGCGAATCGTTCGCAAGATATCCAGGGAACAGGGCAAAAAAGTTGAATTGAAGTTTTTCGGCGCCGATACGGAGCTTGATAAACTGATTGTCGAGGACATCTCCGATCCGATGATGCACATCATTCGCAATGCCATCGATCATGGCATCGAGTCACGCGAAACCCGCATTGCTCGCGGTAAGGACGAAAAGGGAACAATTCGTATATCCTCATTCCAAAAGGGTAACCACGTTGTTATCGAGGTTGAGGATGACGGTAACGGCATTGACGTGGAGAAGGTCAAAAACAAGGCGCTCCAGAAAGGACTGATCAGCGATATCAGCTCCATGTCCGAGCGTGAAGCCATTGACCTGCTGTTCCTGCCTGGTTTCTCAACGGCTGACAAGGTGAGCGAGGTTTCAGGTCGTGGTGTCGGAATGGATGTTGTTAAAAACAACATCGCCGCAATATCCGGCATGGTGGATATCGAGACCCGCAAAGGGGAGGGAAGCCGCTTCATCATCACGCTGCCGATTACACTGGCGATAATCAAGGCCTTGATTATCAGTTGCAGCGGCAGAACCTATGCTCTTCCGATTACCTCGGTGCTCGAATCACTGCTGATGACAGACCATGAAATCATGACGGTTGAACGTAAAGAGGTAATACAGCTACGCGAGTCAACCTTGCCGTTATTGCGGCTGGAGCGTTACTTTGACATCAGGCGCTCAGTGGAGAGACCGCAAGAATTCTATGTGGTCGTTGTTGGAGTCGCGGAGAAACGTCTCGGTATCGTGGTTGACGATCTTCTCGGTCAACAGGATATAGTGATAAAACCGCTGGGAGAAGCGTTCAAACGTTTTCGAGGGATATCCGGCGCCGCCGATCTTGGAGACCAACGCACAATCCTCGTTCTTGATGTCGGTGGAATAGTCAACGAAACGATGCGCTCAGGAAACTGACAATCATGTACAAGAGTTATTTCGGCTTCAGGGAAAAACCGTTCAGCAAGACACCGGACCCACGTTTTCTTTTTTTGAGTCGCGTCCATGACGAAGCTCTGGCCCGGTTGGAATTTGTCGTTCATGAACGTGAAATTGCGGTACTGACCGGCGAAATCGGCTGTGGAAAGACAACCTTGTCGCGTGCGTTGATGGACCGCCTCGGAGATGGCTACAGGTTTTGCTACATAGTAAACCCGCGTCTCAACGCGATGGAGTTCTTGCGCACCTTTGCCAGGATTCTGAATGTCGAGCAGCCGGCTGACGCAAAAGATGCCCTGATCGATCAAATACATACCGCTGTGTATTCGTCCAACCAGAATGGAGTCTGTCCGGTTCTGATTGTTGATGAAGCACAAATGATCACGGACGGTGAAGTCTTTGACGAGATAAGACTATTGACGAATTTTCAGCTCGATGACCGCAATCTGCTTGGTGTTGTCATCATGGGGCAGCCGGAACTCAGGCAGATGATGTCTACCAGCCGCTTTGAGCCGCTCAGGCAGAGAATCTCGCTGCATTACCACCTGCCGCCGCTTGCGCTGGATGAAATAATGGAGTACCTGGATTTCAGGCTTGAAGCTGCCGGTGGGTCCAGCGGTCTTTTTACTCCTGATGCTGTTCAACGGATACATGAACTTACCGGCGGGGTGCCGCGTAAAATAAATACCATGGCGACCAATGCGCTGCTGGTGGCGTTTGGAAGCGACGCGGCTCTGATAGATTCAGATGTTATTAACGAAATCAAAGACGAACTGATGATTTAGGCGGTACAGGCATGGATCTGGCTAAAATAAGAAAAAAGTCCCTTCAAGCTCAGGCACAATTGGCACAGAACCCATTGCCGCAGAAAGTTCCGGCCTCTGTTGCCATGCCTGCGCACCAGGAATCTGCGGAAGATACCTCGAATCCGGATGAAACCGATTTCTTTCAAAACATAACATCGCCAATCACCACTGGTTATAATACGTTACAAACTCAAATATTCTCCATTGCTCCTGGTTATGAAAAGCCGAACATTGTCAGAGATCCGATTGAAGTCATCATGGCCGGCAGAAGCGCAGCCGGATGTGATGAAGAGGTTGCGCTTGCGGATGAGGAATTTACCATCGAAGTGGCATCTGATCTGGAGTTTCTCTGCTTTAGGGTTTCCGACGAGTTTTATGGCATCAATATCATGGACATCAAGGAAATTATCAAACCTCGAGAAGTTACCGAGGTTCCCCGTGCCCCTGCTTTTGTAACCGGGGTATTGTCGTTGCGCGGCACGATTATTCCGGTTATCGACATGCGCTTGCGGCTTGGCTTGGTTCGAGATCAGCTGACCGGAAAAGAGCGGATTGTTGTTATTAAAAAAAGCAATGACTCCTTTAGTGGACTGCTGGTGGATGAGGTGATTCAGGTTGTTCGAATAAATAAGGATGCAGTTGAACCCGCGCCTGCAATCCTGGAAGGAATTGATCGTGATTTTGTCTTCGGAATCGGTCGCTCCGATGGCAGATTGTTGATTATTCTTAACCTTGAAAGTATTGCCGATATTCATTTGTGCTGAGGGGGGACGTATGCAGAAAAAGAGAATCCTTGTTGTTGAAGATGAAGAAAGCCTGCTTAAGCTTGAGACTATTCTTCTGACGATAAAGGGTTTTGAAGTAGTCGGAGCTTTTACCGGTCAGATGGCTATTGATAAGCTGGCTACGGAAGAGTTTAATCTGGTTCTTCTGGATATCATGCTTCCGGACATTGATGGTTTCGAGATTTGCCGTCACATCAGGCAAACCCCCCGTACCTCAACACTGCCGATAGTGATGCTGACTGCCAAAAAATCACGGGAAGACCAGGATAGGGGTATGCTTAGCGGCGCAAATTCTTATCTGCACAAACCGTTCAAGTCGGCGATGATTATTGATGAAATCAACAGATTGTTAATAGACGCGGAGAGTGGAAACTGTCATGGAAGATGAACTCAATGACATCCAGCTGGCCTGTTTCAGCCTGGGGGATAAACTTTTTGCAGTGGATATCATGCGGATCAGGGAAATACTTCTTCCCCAGAAGCTCTCCAGCCTTCCTCGTGCCTCCGAACTTCTTGATGGTGTAATCAACCTTCGCGGAAGTGTCATTCCGGTAATGAACATGCGCAAGCGTTTCTCCATGCCAGCCGAGGAACACATCAAAACCGGCAAGCTGTTGATTGTATCGCTTGCAAAACAGATGCTTGCGTTGATGGTGGATGATGTGATGGAGGTCATAACAGTTCCGGCCCGTGATATTAAACCACCAATTCTACTGTCATCCGATGTCGGCATGGAATATCTTGTCGGGGTCTGTCTTTCGAGCGAGCGGGTTTTTATGATTTTGAATGTCGATTCGCTTTTAGGTTCAAGTGATCTTCCTCTCTCTAATCATATAAGCAAGTCTACCAAGTAATACCAGGAACCATTCCCTATATCTTCGGAGTTGCCTTCATATGAAACTTCAGGAAATTGAAAACTCACTTCTGTCGGAAGACGAGGAAATACGACGTTCGGCGCTTAAATCGCTTAAGGGTGTTTCCTTGAATGACTCTCTCGCTTTTGTCATAACTGCAATGGGTGATGCAAGCTGGCGAGTTCGCAAAGAAGCGGTTGAAATTTTTATCGGCTCCGCGCCAGATGAAGAATCAATCGAAAAACTGCTTGAGCTTCTCAGAAATGAAGACAATGCCGGCTTGAGAAATTCCGCTGCTGAGGCTGTTATCCGGCTTGGTTCCACCGTTGCGGTTCCGTTGATCAAAAAGGTTCAGGATGCGGACACCGATGTCAGAAAGTTTATTATTGATGTGATGGGTGCCATTGGAGATCCGGTCTTTGTGCAGCCACTGTTGAATGCGTTGAACGACCCCGATGTGAATGTCGCATCAGCCGCCGCCGAACATCTTGGCGCACTGGGGGACTCCAATGTAACAACGTCACTGGTAAACGCAATTGTCTCCAACGAATCGGTTCTGTTCAGGTTCAGCGCCCTTGAGGCTCTGGGTAAACTTGCTCCAAGCGGATCCGTGCCGGATGAGATTCTTCAACTTGCGGATCAGGATATTCTCCGGAAAGCTGTTTATGACTATCTGGGGAATACTTCCGATGTAAAATCCGTATTTTTTCTGGTCCGCGGCTTGTCATGCCGGCAAAAAAGCGCTCGCGCCGCAGCTATAAAAGCCCTTTTCAGAATCAACAGCCGCGCCTCCCATGAAGATCGTAAATTAATCTCTGAGCATTTAAGTGGCATGAGGGGGAGCGATGTCGTTCCCGGCCTGCTGGAACTGTTTGACAGCCGTGACGCGGTGCTTATTGATGCTCTGATCTGGTGCAGACAGGTCACTGGAGATATAAGGTTCGTACCACTGCTTATTAAGTCATTTGTTGTTGACCGTTTTG
>JAURXC010000101.1 GCA_030654645.1 Deltaproteobacteria bacterium
CTAAGTGCCTTATATTATGTGGTGATTGGATGGTTGGTGACGTGCCTTGCCAGCTTATGAGCCCGACGAGCTACCAGACTGCTCCACCCCGCGACAATTGAATCCACTTTATATCAGTGTGGTGCGCTGGTTGTCAATAAAAAACTGATGCCAGACGTTTTTTATTTGTTTGCATCACGACAGAAGCAATCAATCCCTGTCCGGAATCGGCATGGCTCCCCTGCCGAGCTTGGCTGCCAGATCCCTGGCCGCTTCCTGCTCAAGCTTCTTGCCTACCCGGACCCGGTACCAGGTTCCCTTGTCGCCCTGATTGGACTCGTCAATATGTACGCTGTATCCTTTGCTGGACAGCTTGCTTTTCAACGCGTCTGCTTCGGATTTCAGGCTGTAGGATGCAACCTGGACGGTAAATCCGGCCGCTTCCTGCTGCTTGCCGCCCGTTTTTTCGGCGGCTGGCGGAGTTGCCTTGACAGGATTGGCGTTGACCTGCGGCTGGGCCGGTTTTGGGTAGTTTTTCGGTATTGCCGCTTGAAGCGGTTGCTTGGCGGCGGAATTGTCTGCTGCGTTTATGCCGCTGCCGAGCACATTGCTCTTCTGGCCGCTGGGCAGGGTCTTGTAAAAGCTGAGTGGAGTCTCTGGCGCAGGTTGGGCTCCGGGGGCGCCTGCCTGGGGCGCTCCGCCCGGTTGCTGCGGTTGGGGCGCTGTTGCAGCCTGCTGCGCGGCTGGTTGCGGAGGGGCTGCCGGGGGCTGGGGAGTCGCCTTGGGGGAGTTCTCCAGGCTCTGCTGTTCCATTGCGGCCTGGAAACCTTTTTTTGCGTAACTCTGTGACAGCAACCAGCCACTGCCGAACCCCACTGCCAGAGATATTACTCCGGTGATGACGACCGCCAGCAGCAGCGGATTGGAAGATTCCTTCCTGGTGCGGTTGCCGCCGGGTTGGGGGGATGTGTAGGATTTCTTGGGTTCGTTGTAGTCAATCCGCATATTGCCTCCGTTACATCCGTTCCGGCGCCGATATGCCGAGGATCGCGAGGGCGTTCCTCAGGGTCTGGGCGGTGCGTTTCAGAAGGTAAAGTCGCGCCGAAGTCAATACGGCGTCATCGGAAATTACGCGGTTCTTGTTATAGAAGCTGTGGAAACAGCTGGCCAGCTCGGTCAGGTAGTAGGTCAGCCGGTGCGGTTCGAAATGCACGGCGCAGTCATCGATCGTATCCGGCAGCGCGTTCATCATCTTGATCAGCTGCAGCTCTTCCGCCGTGGTCAGCAACTCCAGGTCGGACGCGGCAGGATTCTCCGGCGTGCGGAAACCTTTCTCGGCGGCATTCTCGAAGATGCTGCAGATGCGGGCATGGGCGTACTGGACGTAGTAGACCGGGTTCTCGTTGGTCTGCTGCTTGGCCAGGTCGATATCGAACACTAGCTGGGCGTCGGGCTTGCGCATGATGAAGAAGAAACGGGTCGCGTCGCGTCCGACTTCGTCGATCAGGTCGCGCAGCGTGACATAGCTGCCGGCCCTCTTGGATATCTTGACCTCTTCGCCGCCACGCATCACTGTGACCATCTGGTGCAGCACGTATCCCGGCCATCCCTTGGGTATGCCGATGTCAAGCGCCTGTAGTCCGGCCCGGACGCGGGTGATGGTGCTGTGATGGTCGGCGCCCTGTTCGTTGATCACGCGGGTAAAGCCGCGCTCCCACTTGGCCTGGTGGTAGGCCACGTCGGGCACGAAATAGGTGTAGCCGCCATCGGCCTTGCGCATGACGCGATCCTTGTCATCGCCGAAGTCGGTGGTCTTGAGCCAGAGCGCGCCGTCCTGCTCGTAGGTGTGGCCGTTGGCGATCAGCTTGCCGACGACCGCTTCGACGCGCCCTTCGGTGTAGAGGCCCGATTCAAGGGTGTAGACATCGAAGCGCACATCAAAGGCGGCCAGGTCCAGGTCCTGTTCGCGGCGCAGCCAGGCGACGGCAAAGCCGCGGATCGCGTCCAGGTCGTTCGGATCCCCGGCTGCGACGGTATGCTGGTCGCTGGCTTCCACCGTTTCGCGGGCCAGGTAGGCGCAGGCCACGTCTTTGATGTACTCGCCCTGGTAGCCGTCGGCCGGCCAGCGGGGATCATCCGGTTCGATGCCAAGACAGCGCGACTGCACCGAAAGCGCCAGGTTGCTGATCTGGGCACCGGCATCGTTGTAATAGAACTCACGGGTGACGTCCCAGCCCGAGGCGTCCAGGATGCGGCAGAGCGTGTCGCCGATGGCGGCGCCGCGGCCATGGCCGATATGCAGCGGTCCGGTCGGGTTGGCGCTGACGAATTCAACCTGCACCTTTTTACCGCCGCCGCTTGAGGTGCGGCCGAACGCGGCCCCCCCTGATTCAACCTCCAGCAGGGTGGCCTGCCATGCTCCGGCTGAGACAAAGAAATTTATGAAACCGGGTCCGGCGATCTCGGTTTTGGCCAGCAGGCCGTTGCCGTTCCCCAGGTGCCGGATCAGTATCTCGGCCACCTGGCGCGGCGCCTTGCGCTCGCCCTTGGCCATCTGCATGGCGATGTTGCAGGAAAAATCACCGTGTTCCGGGCTGGCCGGGGTTCCGATGATGACTGCCGGGAGCTGGGTCGTACACAGTTCCTGGGCTGAGAGGGCGGCGTGCAGCGAGGATTGGACAAGTTCAGCTATTCTGTTTCGCATCATTTTGTTGGATGTTCTTTCTGATCGGTGGGTTTGTCCGCGTTCTCGTCAACATCCTTGATGCTGACGTCGCGTGAGTAATCGGGGCATCTGGCGCCCCCGTCGGGAATGCAGAAGCGTTTAGAGCAGTTTTCGCGCCAGGCGCAGACAGCACAGCTTTGTCGTGCCATAAATAACCTCGAAAAAGTCTGCCGTAGCGTCTTAAGGCGGTGCGGCGAAACGTGATTTACTTTTTATCAGTTGGAAACTGGTAGATGACTTCGTTGCTTCGCACCAGGCCAAAGTCCTTGCGGGCGATGCTTTCGAGGTAGCGGCGGTCGGATTTGAGGGCAACGATCTCATATTTCAGTTTTTCATTTTCAACTTTGTTCTCGGCCAGGCGGGCCTCGATTTTGTCCTTGTCATGTTTCAGCTCAAAAATACGCAGCAGTCCCTTGTCACCGAAAACGGTGAAAAAGAGAATGAATGCCAGGCATCCCGCCGGGATGACATACATTCTTTTCTGCAGTGGGAATTTCAAGTGATTACCCTTTTCCTGACCTGGCCGCGAAATAATCGGCGGTCCGGCCGAGTCCGGTCTCAAGATCGACCAGAGGTTTCCATCCCAATTTATCAATTGCCAGCGAGATGTTCGGCTGGCGCTGCTTGGGGTCGTCCTGGGGCAGGGGCTTGAAGACGACCTTCGACCGTGATCCGGTTATTGTAATGATTTTCTCGGCAAACTCAAGAATTGTGTTTTCAACCGGGTTGCCCAGGTTCACCGGTCCGATGAAGTCGTCGCACTCCATCATGCGGATCATCCCCTCCACCAGGTCGTCCACATAGCAGAATGAGCGGGTCTGCGAGCCGTTGCCGTAAACGGTGATGTCATGATTGCCAAGCGCCTGCAGGATGAAGTTGGAGACCACCCGTCCGTCGTTTTCGGCCATGCGCGGGCCATAGGTGTTGAAGATGCGGATGATGCGGATGTCCACGCCGTTCTGGCGGTGGTAGTCCATCATCAGTGTTTCCGCCACCCGTTTGCCCTCATCGTAGCAGCTGCGAATGCCGATCGGGTTGACGTTACCCCAGTAGTCTTCGGTCTGGGGGTGAATCTGGGGGTCGCCGTAAACCTCCGAGGTGGAGGCCTGCAGGATGCGGGCCTTGACACGTTTGGCCATGCCCAGCATGTTGATCGTGCCCATCACGCTGGTCTTGACGGTCTTGACCGGGTTGTACTGGTAATGCACCGGCGAGGCTGGGCAGGCCAGGTTATAGATGCGGTCCACCTCCAGCAGGATCGGCTCGACGATGTCATGGCGGATCAGCTCGAAGCGGTGGTTGTCCATCAGGTGGATGATGTTGTCCTTGCTGCCGGTGAAGAAGTTGTCCAGGCAGATAACGTCGTACCCCTGACCGAGCAGGCGTTCGCAGAGGTGTGATCCGATGAACCCGGCGCCGCCGGTGACCAGAATGCGCATGTCTATTTCACCTCGCCGCGGATGCCGCCGCCGCAACGCCCCAGCGGGATGTAGCAGAATCCGTTGGCGGCCATGCGGTCAGGTTTGTAAAGGTTGCGGCCATCGACGATGGTCGGGGAGCGCAGCGCCGTCTTGATGCGTTCGAAGTCAGGGTTGCGGTACTCGTTCCAGTCGGTGATGATCGCCAGGGCATCGGCTCCGTCCAGGATCGAATACTGGTTGGTGCTATATTCGATCCGGTCGCCGAAGTGTTTTTTGGCCTCCTGGAGCGCTTCCGGGTCATGGGCGCGCACGGTGGCGCCGGCCGCCAGCAGGCGTTCGATGATGGTCAGCGAAGGTGCTTCGCGCATGTCGTCTGTGCGGGGTTTGAAGGAAAGTCCCCAGCAGGCCACGGTGCGGCCGGTGAGCGGTTTCTCCTCGTCGGCCGAGCTCAGAACCTTGATCAGCTTGTCGGCCAGAACCTCTTTCTGCAGCTCGTTGACCTCCTCCACCGCCTTCAGCAGCAGGAAGTCGTAGTTGCATTCCTCGGCGGTTCTGATCAGCGCCTTGACATCCTTGGGGAAACAGGAACCGCCATAGCCTGGACCGGGGAAGAGGAAATCGTAGCCGATGCGCGAGTCCGAGCCGATCCCTTCGCGGACCGCGGCCACATCGGCGCCCATGCGCTCGCACAGGCCGGCGATCTGGTTCATGAACGAGATGCGGGTGGCCAGCATGGCGTTGGCGGCATACTTGGTCATCTCGGCGCTGTGGATGTCCATCACGATCATGCGGTTCTGCTTGCGCATGAAGGGGTCGTACAGTTCCTTCATGATCTCGGCCGTGCGAACGTTGTCCGTGCCGATTACGACCCGGTCAGGTTTCATGAAGTCGTCGATGGCGGCTCCTTCCTTGAGGAACTCCGGGTTGGAAACCACGTCGAACTCCAGCTCGATGCCCCGTGCGGAGAGTTCTTCCTGTACTGCGCCGCGCACCTTGCCGGCGGTGCCGACCGGGACGGTGGATTTATCAACGATGATCTTGAAGCCGTTCATGGACCGCCCGATGTCGCGGGCCACGTTCAGCACGTATTTCAGGTCGGCGGAACCGTCCTCGCCAGGCGGGGTGCCGACGGCGATGAAGCAGACCAGCGATGCCTGGACCGCTTCGGCCATTTCGGTGGTGAAGGAGAGGCGCCCCTCGGCCTGGTTGCGCAGCACCATCTCTTTCAGGCCCGGTTCGTAGATCGGTATGATACCTTGCTTGAGCCCTTCTATTTTAGCCTGGTCAACGTCCACGGCGATGACACTGTTGCCGCTTTCGGCAAAGCAGGCTGCCGCCACCAGACCGACGTAGCCGGCGCCGAAGATACAAATTCTCATTCAATGCTCCATTGTGGGAAATAATTTAACACCAATAACACAATATCCACTTGAAATTCCAGCATATTCCTCATAATTCAGCATCATTTTTCAGCTTCAGCGCCGCGGCGTAGGCCTCGCTTCGCGATACCCCAGTGATTTCAGCCGCTTTTTTCGCGGTATCCTTGAGCGACAACCGGCCATCGCGCATCAGTCCCAGCAGGGTTTCTTCCAGCGATTGCGTCTCCTGCGCAGGTTTTTCACCCGGTGCAACCAGTATGACCACCTCGCCGCGCACCTTGCCCTGATCCACGGATTCCAGCACTTCCGAGACGCTTCCCCGGATCAGCTCTTCGTAGATCTTGGTCAGTTCGCGGGCCACGACCACCTGGCGCTCACCCAGCACTTCACGCATGTCCTGCAAAGTTTCCACCAGGCGGTGGGGCGCTTCGTACAATAGCAGCGTACCGGGCAGCGCTGACATCTCCGCCAGGAAGGAGCGGCGCTTGCCCTGGCGCGACGGCGGAAATCCGGCAAAGGTGAATGTGTCGCTGGGCAGTCCGGAGGCCGACAGGGCCGCTACCGCGGCACAGGCGCCGGGGATCGGTATTACCGGGATCCCTTCCGCGACCGCGTCCCGCACCAGCTGGTAGCCGGGGTCGGAAACGCAGGGGGTTCCGGCGTCGGAGATCAGCGCCACCGATTTTCCCTGGCGCAGCGTATTCAGGATGCGCTCACCCTTGAACTGCTGGTTGTGGTCGAAATAGGAGGTCATGGACTTGGAGATGCCGAAATGGGACAGGAGCTTGAGCGAATGGCGGGTGTCCTCGGCCGCGATCAGATCGACCTCCCCCAGTATCCGCACGGCGCGGTAGGTCATGTCTTCCAGGTTGCCGATCGGCGTGGCGACGAGGGATAGCGTGGCGGTGGTCATCAGCGTTGCGCCAGTGCCAGTTTCAGCGCCAGCCCGGCAAAGATCGCCGCTGCGGCGCGATTGAGCACCCGCTGGGCAAAGGCGGATTGCCGGAAACGCTCCCCAAGGGTTCCGGCCAGGATGCTGATCAGACCGAAGACGATGATCGTGGCGAATATGAATACCCCTCCCAGCAGCGCCAGCTGCCATGACAGCACCCCCCTGGCCGGGTCGGCGAACTGCGGCAGAAAGGCCAGGAAGAAGATCGATACCTTGGGATTGCTGATGTTCATGATTATGCCCCTACGGTAAAGGCTCCCGGCGCCCAGTTTCTCCTCTGCCGCAGCCGGCTCGCCCGTGGTGCCGGCCCGGAAGGCCTGCCAGGCCAGGTACAGCAGGTATCCGGCTCCGGCGAATTTGAGCAGCATGAAAGCCGCCGCCGATGCCTTGAAAACCGCAGCCAGCCCGAAGGTCACCGCCGCGGTATGGAACAGCAGCCCGGTGCAGAGGCCCAGCGTGACCAGCAGGCCGGCCTTGCGCCCATGCTGCGCCGACTGGGTCATCACGAACAGGTTGTCCGGGCCGGGGGAGAGCGCCAGCAAGATAGAAGTCGTAAAAAACATCAGCAGTATCCTGGATTCGATCATGGGTGTATCCTGTGTGGAGTGTTGTGAAGCGTTGCCGGCAACTCGATAGGGGCTGTAATTTCCGTGATAATGGTGTACAAGGGATTGCCGTTGGCTGTCAAGTCCGATGGCCGGAATAATTCAAATCTTGCAGCTGGTTGCAACATAAGAGGACCCATGATGACCAGAATTACGCTCAATAAAAACGAAGACCGCCGCATCAAATCCGGCCACCCCTGGGTGTTCAGCAACGAGATCCGCGAGGTCTCCGGCGAGCGGACAGCCGGGATTGCGGCTGAACTGTTTGATTCGGCGGGCGGTTTCATCGGCGTCGGCCATTATAATCCCCATTCGCTGATTGCCTTCCGGCTCGTTTCGCGAAAGAGGGATGACATCGATTCGGTGGAGTTCTTCGTGCAGCGCATCGCCGCCGCGCTGGCCCACCGCCGGACCCTGTACCCGGACATGGGCACCTTCAGGGCGGTCTACGGCGAGAGTGATTTCCTGCCGGGGCTGGTGGTGGATAAATATGGTGACTGTCTGTCGCTGCAGCTGCTTTCGGCCGGGATGGACAGCCGTCGCGAACAGATCGTGGCAGCGCTGCGGCGGCTGTTAGAGCCGGCCGGGATCATCGCCCGCAACGACGTGGGGGTGCGAAACCTGGAAGGGCTGGACGAAAAGATCGAACTTTTGTGGGGCGAGATCCCGGAAACGGTCGAGATGGAAGAGAACGGGCTGCGTTTCGGGGTCAACCTGAGGGAAGGGCAGAAAACCGGCGGCTTCCTGGACCAGAAACAGAACCACCTGCTGCTCAAGGAACTCTGCGCCGGGAAGGACGTGCTGGACTGCTTCTGCTATACCGGCAGCTGGGCCGTGCATGCCGCCTCGTTCGGCGCCAGGTCGGCGCTGGGGCTGGACATCTCGGCCCGGGCCGTGGCACTGGCGGCCGGCAACGCCCGGCTGAACGGTGTGCAGGAC
>JAURXC010000022.1 GCA_030654645.1 Deltaproteobacteria bacterium
GTCGCTTTCGGGAGTGACATGGGCGCCGTGGAGATGGGTTACGATGCGGTTATAGGGGAAACAATCGGCCGGCGCGTTGCCGCAGATACTCGGGTCGAAGCCGGTCGGTTTCTCGTTGGGCAGGTCGTTCAGCCATTGAACACGAACCGGGCGCCCTTTGGTGCCCTTGATGGTGGGGGCCGGGAAGTGCCAGATGCCGGTGTTGTTAACGTCGAACTGGTTGTTGGCAAAAAAAGATGGTGCGTTGCCGGTAACCGGGGTCGGAACCACCGGCAGGCCGGTTGCCACATTGGTTTTGGTGGTGTCGTAATAGGGCAGCGTCCAGTTCACACCGCCGGAACCATAGCCGTAGACCCAGGTGGTGGCTGCGGCAAAGGGGGTGTTGGTGGCTGGATCGATCAGCCCCTGGCCTCCGGCAAAGATGCCGGGCAGAGCCAGTTGTTGCTGGAACTTCCTGACTGAGAGGGAATAGCAGTCCTCGGTACTGGCCAGGTCGGCCGCGGTAGCGCCGACAGCCAGCGGATTTCCGCAGGTGGCCGGGAAACCCAGCGCCACTGCGTCGGCGTTCTTGAATGGCACATAGGTGTAGTAGTCGGCCAGGGCGTTGGGGATCACGTTGGTCCAGATAGTGGAAGCCTGGGACACCGGCATCAGGATCGGCCTGCGATACTCGGGATGAACCAGCGTGGCCGTGGTCGGGGTCACCGTCATACTGCCGTTGACATAGGTGATGGTGTAAGTGTTGCCACTGGTAATTGTCATTGCGGCCGCGCCAGGCACGATAGGATATGGCGAGCCGGCCACCGGGGCCGCGGCGGGCGTACCGGCGCTGGTCAGTGCGACCGAATCAACCGTGTCGCCGGCTTGCAGAGACCCGGTCACGGTATAATCCGGGAGAGGAGCAATGGCCGGAGGAATGGGGGGGGCCGTGACCAGAGCAACCGGAGTGCCGTAGGTTTTGGTGATGTTGTTGGCGGTGATGGTGAGCGGGAAGTTGGCCGCTTGGGCCGCTGTCCCCACCAGCATCATAAACAGCGCCAATGCCAACAACAGGAGCGCTGGACAGTTTGACCTGCCTTGATTTGCCGACTCTTTCCGATGTGCATTCATAATGACCCCCTGTACCATTCTTGATACCCTTCTGATAATTTGAGAAAAACACCGCCAGAACCAAATTGATCGATAATCCAGCCTGATGCAGTCTGCCGATGTAAATTTTTCTTACTCGAAATCAAATCAATATAAACAAAAGTTGCTACATACATTGTTGATATAACTAATCAAATATTTGTCGTTTCAGCTGCAAACTCTGATTGGGTGCTTAATTACTTACTGCTGAAGAAGGTGCTGCGTGAAGAAGTGCTCGTGTTATATCTGGAACTTTCAGCAAATCTTGTGCCACAAAGATTAGATGAAAAGCCCCAGGCGTAAGGTTACGATATCATGGTTAATAATCACGGCAGGCGGGGGATGTAACGGGATATGGTGAAATACGGAATCTGTTAAGAAATCAAGAATCCGTTATATTTGGTGACTTTTGCATTGATCAGGCTTAATGTTTGTCTGCTGTTACAGCTAGTTAGGGGCGCACGGTCGTCTGGAATATTTAAAAGCGTTCAATAAAAAATCAGTTTTTGCTTTTGCAATCAGAAGACCGGCAATTCAGAATTTCAGATCATGAACTACGGCATTCCCGCAGCATCATCTCCAGTCCACGCAAAGGTATATCGACCCGGTCCGGGCGGCTGCTCAACTCGGTTCCGAGCTCGTGGACAACTTTGTCAATCAGGAAACAGCGCAGCATGATTACAAGTTCAGATCTGTTCTCCGGAACCAGCGGAGAGTTTTTCATTGCGTGCAGGTAGGCTTTCAGGTACGAGCCGCTGACGTAGACGTACCATGCCTCCAGCCAGGGTTCGAGCAGAAGTACATCGTCGGGGTGAGCTGCGCCGTGATGAACCAGCGTGGTCATGGCAGCATAGTGAAAGGAGTGAATCATGCCGGCGACATCCCGCAGTGGAGAACGTTTCAGTCGTCGCTCGCTCAGAGAATGTACCGGCTCTCCTTCGAAATCGATAAACAAAAAGTCTTTGCCGGTGAAGAGGGCCTGGCCCAGATGAAGATCTCCATGAATCCTGCACTTCATGGCCGATAGCCGCTGTCCGGTAATTTTCTGCAGACAGGCAATAATCTCCTTCTCGGCGGCAAGAATCTGCGCCGCTCTTTTTCGCTGTACATTGTCAGGGAGTCGCTGAAGGTATAAAGCCAGCTTCTGAAAATTCCTCCGGACAAGACCTCGCATGGACTGGAAAATGGATCGCTGGTAGAGGGTTGAAAAATCTTCCATGCACCAGGTGCGGTCGGTTGAACCGGAGGCCAGCGCCCGATGCATCTCCGCGGTGCGCTTGCCCAGCAGCAGCGCCATTTCCAGATGCAGTCCCCGTACGAGATCCCGAAACTGATCCGGTATGCCATTGTCGACGACTTCCAACAGAGTTGGAAGAGGGGCCGGAAGCATTGGCAGATCGTGTTTATGCGAAAGGATATGCTCTACAAATTGAGTCAGGCTTGTCAGGGTGTTTCTCCAGGCATCCCCGTGACTGGAGATGTAAGTTTGCAGTACACCCAGATCATATACATTGCCGCCGGCAGAACGATATTCAATCCCACCTGCATAGACCGGCACATTCCTGAATTTGTTTTTCCCGGCCAGAAAGCGAAGGATTTCCGGTTCCGGATTTATTCCTTCCTCCATCTTGCGATACATTTTGAACAGCAGACGGTCGCCGTACAGAATGCTGGTGTTGTTCTGCTCAACAGTCGCAACTCTGCTGGGAAACAACTCCAGCCTGGGTGGAGTGCTCTTTGTCACACCGTTGCCGCGCAGGCCGGTAATCAGGGAACCGCTGGCGCCGTGAATTTTTGTGCGGCCGAGCATCAGTTCAAAGAGCAGCTCCCGGAATTCCTCGATGTAAATCGCATCGCACAGAACCCCTTCCAGATCTCCGAGCGAAAGAGCCGTTATGGTTGCCAGAGGATGTCGATCAGTCAGAGCCTGCAGCTGTTCATTGGAAAGCCAGGTCATGGGAATCAGGTAGGTCTCCGGATCCCAGTCGGTGTAAGCGACCCGGATGAAGGTGAGCAGGACCCTCTGATCATCCTGTTTCAACTGGCAACTGTCGATCACGCTGATCTGGGTGATCACACGCCCTTTGCCGCAAAACCAGAAGACGCGCTGCAGATAGTGGGGCATGACCGTGCTGCATAAGCGTTCGCCGGTTTTGCCTTTCAGCACGTCCCACCAGGGATGTCCCTCCCTGAGTTTAAAGTACGGGACGTCCTCGCGGGGTTCGGTAAGCGCTTCCGTGCTGCGCAGCACAAACCAGAAATAGTCATATGGACCCATGGTGAAGTGGTATCTGCTCTCCTGGATTATTGGGAAGCGGTTGCGGCTGAAGACTTCCTCGGGAACCATGCCTGCGTAACGGGAAAGATCAACGGTAACCGTTTGAGAGAAGCGCGAAAGATTGATGACGACCAGGATTTTTTCATCCTCGAAGCTGCGGATAAATGTCAGGACTTTAGGGTTATCCGATGGCAGCATTTCCAGTATGCCGCAGCCGAATGCCCTGAAGCGCTTGCGCATGGCGATCGTGCGGCGCATCCACCAGAGCAGGGATGACGGATTGCGTTCCTGGTTTTCTACGTTGATTGATTCATAGTGATATTCCGGCTCAATTATGACCGGCAGATAAAGTTTCTGGGGGCTGGCCGTGGAGAAACCTGCGTTTCGGTCCGGATTCCACTGCATCGGTGTACGTACTCCGTTTCGGTCTCCCAGATAGTAGTTGTCGCCCATGCCGATTTCATCGCCGTAGTAGATGATCGGGGTTCCCGGCAGGGAGAAGAGCAGTATGTTCATCAACTCGATTTTACGGGGATTGTTCTCCATCAGGGGAGCCAGTCGGCGACGGATGCCGAGATTGATACGAGCCCGCGGATCGGAGGCGTACACCCTGTACATGTAATCCCGCTCCTCGTCGGTCACCATCTCCAGGGTCAGCTCATCATGGTTGCGAAGGAATATGGCCCACTGGCACCCCTCCGGGATGGCCGGCGTCTGATCGAGGATGTCCACGATCGGAAAGCGGTCTTCCATCTCGATTGCCATAAAGATGCGCGGCATGAGCGGAAAATGGAAGGCCATGTTGCTTTCGTCACCTTCGCCGAAATATGCGGCGGCGTCTTCCGGCCACTGGTTTGCCTCTGAAAGCAGTATGCGATTTTTGAAGGAGCTGTCCAGATGGGATCGCAGCTTCTTGAGAAAAGCATGAGTTTCGTGAAGATTCTCGCAATTGGTCTTCTCCCTCTCGAACAGGTAGGGAACTGCGTCCAGCCTGACGCCGTCAACTCCCAGGCGCATCCAGAAGTCAATTACCCGCAGCATTTCAGACTGCACCTTCGGGTTGTCGAAATTGAGGTCAGGCTGATGATAGTAGAAGCGGTGCCAGTAATAGGCCTTGGCCAGCGGATCCCAGGTCCAGTTGGATGTTTCGAAGTCCTGAAAAATGATGCGCGCTTCACTGTACTTCTCGGGCGAGTCGTTCCACACGTAGAAATCCCGGTGCACGGAACCCGGTTTCGCCCGGCGGGCACGCTGAAACCAGGGGTGCTGGTCAGAGGTGTGGTTTAACACCAATTCGGTAATCACCCGGATGCCGCGACCATGGGCGTCGCGCAAAAACTGCTTGAACTCCCGGATGCTGTTGTAGATGGGGTTGACGTTATAGTAGTCGGCTATATCATAGCCGTCATCCCGCTGGGGCGAGGGATAGAAGGGAAGCAGCCAGACTGCCGAAACTCCCAGTTGCTGCAGGTAGTCAAGTTTGCTGCTCAAACCGCGAAAATCGCCGACTCCGTCTGCGTTTGAGTCGGCGAAGGCCTTGATGTGCACCTGGTAGATAATAGCATCCCGATACCAGCAGGGATTGTCTTCGAGGACTGGATTTTCATGACGCATACGTTATTTCTCCATGCCGTGTTCTTCCGTAGCGTTCCAACCGGCTCCGTACCGAGCCGGCCAGATCTTCAGGCAGCATATTCCAGGAAAAGCGCCACTCCCAATTGCCAAAGGCAGTGCCGGGTATGTTCATGCGCGCCTCGTTTCCCAGCCCCAGAATATCCTGAAACGGTATGATTGCCGTATCAGCAACCGACATCAGCGCGGTACGTATCAAGTCGCCTGCGGAGTCCTCTCCCGACGTGCCCAGATATGTATTCATCTCGTGACGCAATGTATCTGAAGCTGAATTATACCACCCGATGGTGGTGTTGTTATCGTGCGTGCCGGTATAGACGACACCATGTTTGTCATGATTGTGCGGCAGGTCCGGGTTAGCCGGCCCGGAGTCAAAGGCAAACTGCAGTATTTTCATGCCGGGGAAGTTGTAGCGGTCTCTGAGCGCAATTACTTCGGGGGTGATTACACCCAGGTCTTCGGCAATGATCGGAAGCGCGCCCATGGCGGTTCGGAGAGTATCAAAAAGCCGCTCGCCCGGACCTTTTATCCAGAGACCTTTCTCGGCTGTTTTCTCTTTTGCCTGCACGTGCCAGGCAGCTTCGAAACCCCGGAAATGATCGACACGGACTATGTCAAAGAGCTCGAACATCGACGTGAAGCGTTCGATCCACCACAAATATCCTCTCTGTTCCATAATATCCCAGTCGTAGTGCGGATTGCCCCATAGCTGGCCGGTCGCGCTGAAATAGTCGGGCGGGACGCCGGCCACTACCGTCGGGTTGCCCATCGAATCGAGGAGAAAGAGTTCGTGGTGACTCCAAACGTCGGCGGAATCATGGGCGACAAAGATTGGAATATCTCCGATCACGGCGATACAGCGCTCATTGGCATACCTGCGCAGATCCTGCCATTGTCGTGAAAACTGCCACTGCAGGTATTTCTGAACCGCTATTTCGTGATCAAGCTCTTTCGACAACTCCAGACGCATCCCGGGTGTCGGATGGGAGGCGTCCCTTGGCCACAAATTCCAGCTCTGCCCGTTGTGGCGTCGCTTCAAAGCCATGAAAAGCGCATAATCGTGCAGCCAGGGGGTGACATTACAGAAGTGCCGGAAATCAAATGTGCGGGGTGTCTCCGCATGGGAAAGGAAGGCCGAACCGGCTTGATACAGCAGCTCCATTTTAGTTCCGGCAACGGCATTGTAATCGACCCGTCCATCGGGAAAACTGCCGCTGCAGGTAGCATGGGGCAGATCACCCTCACTCGCAATCCGCTCCAGATCTACCAGAAGAGGATTGCCCCCGAATGCGGTAAAGGCTGAATATGGGGAGTTGCCGCAGGCAGGGGGTGATAGCGGGAGCACCTGCCAATACGACATGCCCATGTCATACAGCAGATCAATGAAGCGCCGGGCATCCGCGCCCAGCGAGCCGATCCCGCCGGGACCGGGCAGCGACGTCGGGTGCAGCAGTATTCCGCAACCACGTGTGTTCAGCATGTAAGCTCCTAAAATCTAAACCCCTCCCCGCTCCCCTTGTCAGGGGAGAGCCTTTATAACCGCCCCCCTGATAAGGGGGGATTGAGGGGGGTTGCTTTTGACCCTCTCCAACAAGGCCACCGGATAGTCCGACAGCGCCTCCTGAAGCATAATCCCGAAGTTGCCTTTCTGTTGATCCGTATTCAGGATTTCGCCGGTGAAAACATTCATAAACCGGCTTGCGGCACTGTCTGGCGACAGGATGATCCGGGTGTTCCGCCACACTTCCCGCCCCAGTTGCAGGCCGCTGTCGTCACGAATCAGGCGGCTGCAAAAACGCGGAACAACCACCAGGATTGAGCTGTCATTAACAGAACGTTCAAAGGCGCAGACATGTTCCCGGCAGACACCTTCAACCGCCAGCGGCAGGTATCTTCCGGATTCGAATAATTCGCGGTGTTCTCGACGAAAGTTGAGCGCCTTGCAGGTCAGGTGAAGTTTTATGCGGCCGTTGTTACGGGTTGCAACCACCTCACGGGCCGTGTTCAGAAGCCCTTCAGTCTCCTCCTTCCGCAGCAGTTTATCCAGCAGGTCATTTCTTTTGCGGTAATCGACCGGACGCCGATTGTCAGGGTCAACCAGGCTGAAATCCCACATTTCATTTCCCTGGTAAAAATCAGGTATACCCGGCGAGGTGATCTTGAGGAGAATCTGGGACAGGGAATTGTAAATTCCACAGGCAGCGGTCAATTTCTGGAATGATTCGAAATCGCGCAGAAAATAGTTCTGCCAAGAGTTCTCCAGTATCGAGTCGATGAAATGCATCACTGCGTCCTCATACAGCGAATTGGGGCTGATCCAGCTGGTGTGAAGCTTGGCCTCCCGCATGGCCTTCAACATGTACTCCTTGATCCGTGAACGAAAAAGAGCAAACTCGGCATCCTCGGTCTTGCAGAAAGGCCAGGTCCCCACCAGCGTCTGGTAGAGCAAATATTCTTCATTGCGGCTTGGTGCATACTTGCCGTCAACAACCATTTTTAGTTTGTGATTCTTGCGGCTCCAGCGGTAAATACTCTCCCGCCATTGTTCCGGGATCTCCGAGAGCACGTTGATTCTGGCCCGGACATCCTCACTCCGCTTGGTATCATGGGTTGAGGTAGCCAGCATGGCCAGTGGGCGGCTCTTGCACCGTTCGATATTCTGGCCATGAAATGCCTCCAGAGTAATGCCGAAGTGGTCCGGGCTTCCTCCGACCTCGTTCAGCGAGGCAAGCCGATTGTACACGTAAAATGCCGTGTCCTCGACACCCTTGGCCATGACCGGGCCGGTGATCTGCTGAAACCGTTTAACGAAATCGAGCCAGGCCGGCTTGTGTTCCTCGTTCATGCTGTCAGGAAAACGTAGCAAAAGAACATCCCGGATGAAATCGAACACTGATGCGCTGATGGCCGGATTCCGGCGTTTTGCCCGACTGATTGCAGATTCAATATACTGACGGTCACGTTCCGTGACTTCAAAGCTGTTGATGTAGGTCCTGTAGACCGGAAAATAGGCGATCACTTCCACAGTTGACTTGATGAGGCTGTAAAGGGTGAAATCCCGCGTATGTCGGTTTTGTTCGGATAGCCTGTTCAGATAGTGTCCAAGCATATGGAGTTCGCTCGACATGGCCACTTGCATGACAAGTTTCTTCTTCTCGTAGACCACATCCTGGAAATCAATGCGATGCCGAATGAAGCGTGTGTAGAGTGTTTCAAACGCCGCGGCATTTGAGGTGTCGACAAACAGGCCGTTTACCTGAATGGCAAAATCGTACCCGGTTGTATTGAAGACCGGCCAACTATCCGGAAGCTTTTCCGCTTTGAGAAGAATTTTTTCCGCAATGATGTAGAACGGCTTGCAGGAAGGGTCTGTGGAAATGATCCGGTCAAACTTTTCCCTTGTCGCTGTTTCAGCGCACCGACCTTGGTTGCCCTCGGGCTGCTCCACTTTGAGGGGGCCACCGTGCATCCGAATCAAACAGGAATATTGAAGCCTCTTGAAATAATCTTCCGGATCCCGCAAGCCATCCGCGTGGTCGATACGCAAGCCGCTGATCTTTCCTGCCGCCACAAGCGAGAAGACGAGCCGGTGCGTTTCTTCGAAAACCAGCGGATCCTCCACCCTGATCGCTCCGAGGGAGTTGATGTCAAAAAACCTCCGATAGTTGATCTCTTCAGTTGCGACACGCCAGTGGGAAATGCGGTAAACCTGTTCCTGAAGCAGCTCATCCAACAAGTCGAAACTGCGCGGGTTGCCAGGTGTCCCGTTGAAAGTGAACACATTGCCATCAATGAACTCCCTGATCGCGCTGCTGTTTTGATAGAGGCTCCAGAGGCGCCGCTTTACGACCTCCTTTTCCCGGTAACGTTCCGCGACCCGCTCGGGATCCTGCTCCGTGCTGGGAGGCAGGTGTCCGAGCGCGGTCACGATGCTCATGATCTCCTGGAATTGGGGCGCGGCAGCAGAAAGCTCCTGCTCCAGAACTTCGATGCCGAGCATCAGGATATTGCTGTAGGACTTGGGAATGATCGGCAGTTTGTGGTCGTGGTAATAGATGAAAAAGGATCCTTCTTCAAAACAGAGAAGCAATTCACCGTTTTCGAGGATAGTGCCGTACTGGTCACCCAGAATTGGAATCAGAATTTTGTTTTCCAGTTCTTTCTTGACCGGATGCCAGTTAATATCAAAAAAACTTGCGTACGGTGAGCTGGGGCCGTTTTCCAGCACATCCATCCAGAAGGCGTTTCCCTGCCCTTCTATGCACATATGGTTCGGGACAATATCCAGAATCTGGCCCATGTTCAACTGATCCAATTTGCCTACCAGGGCCTCGTACTCATTTTCCGTGCCTATTTCCGGATTCAGGCTGTTCTGATCCAGTATGTCGTAACCGTGAAGACTCCCTTTACTGGCTTTGAAGTAGGGCGAAGCGTAGATGTCGCTGACGCCGAGGCGATGCAGATAGGGAACGATCTCAACGGCAGCGCTGAAGCCGAATTGCGAATTAAACTGAAGACGGTAGGTTGCCGCCGGTATTCTCAGCCCCTTGCCGTTCATACGTCTCCCCCTGTTGCTTCCAGTACGACAGACTCATTGAAAAAGAGCAGCCGTCCCAGATTTATGAACTCTTCGCTGCGGGATATCCGGCCGTTTGATCCTCCGGCAGTAGTGCCGGGTTCGGTAGCGCGGGATTGCATCATGGCCCAGTACATGTTCTGGGCCTGCCAGAGGTTTACCCCAAACGGGAGTAGCTTTACCGCTTCGGCCAGCTGCAGAACTTCGCTCAATTGCCTGGCATTTTCCGGTTGCGCCAGCAGCACGGACATCGCCCCTTCCAATCTGTGGCGGATTATAAATTCCAGATCCACATCATCCACAGCGACATTCCAGCCTTTGATTTCGTTGACAACCTCCCTGAGCTCGCCAATGTCTATTGACACAGATGCAAACAACTTATGCAGATGCAGGTTCAGGGCCGTCTCGGCGGTGGTCATGAAGTGGTGCGGCATCGGCATGCCGGTTTCCCTCAGAAATCCCATCAGGTTCCTGCTGTTTTCGTAAAGGGTCATGAACTTTTCTTCAAACTCCTGAACCATGCCGGCAATGATGAGGTTCAGGATGTGACGCTGTTTGTCCCGAAAGAGATCCTTGAGGGAATAAGTGTGTGTGCCGAAATGGGTGTCCATCAACCTGATGATGGCGGCGAAATCAGACTCATTGAAGGCATTCACGACCTCCTGTCTCGTGGCCAGGTACTTATCCTCACCGAGAAAAGAACGGACACCGCAGTTCAAGGCGTGCCCGCCGAAGTACAGGGTGCAGAAACTTATCCGGTCCGCCTTGCGGGTGATGGACGAGCGGATGAATATTCTGCCGATCGCAAGCCTCATCTGACCTGCATGCAGTATCAGAGAATCTTCCCTGAAGGCTCGATAGCTGAATATATCGGTCTCCTCTCCGTACTCCTCAAAGAGAAAACTGACCGCATAGTGAGCGCCAACCCTGATCAGGTCGATCATGACCGGCTTGACGAATTTTGCGTAAATCCCGGCTCCGTCTTCAAGCTCGGGGATATTGCTTCCGGCCAGCGCCAACCGCTCCAGAAAGGGGACTTCGATGTCATCAAGGCAGCATTTCTCCGCCAGCTGGATTGCCCGCCCGGCGTACTGGATGATCTGAACCGTTTCCAACCCTGACAGTTCGTCAAAAAACCAGCCGCAGCTGGTGTACATGAGCATGGCGTGCCGCTGCATCTCCAACAGGCTGAGTACGGCTACGGATGCATCTTCATCCAGAGGGAACAGGGAATGTCTCTGCAGAAAGGCGGCAACATTTTCCTCTGAACGGTCGAGCATGACATCGATATATTCATTGCGCACTTCCCACGGTTCTTTCAGATAGCCTGTTGCGGCCTCTTCATAACCGGCCGCCAGCCGGTCACTGAGCCAGTCCATGGCGTCCCGGAGCGGCTTGCGCCATTTTTGGTTCCAGCCGCCATTCACTCCCGAATTGCAGCCGCAGTCATTCCTCCAGCGCTCGATACCGTGCATACAGCTCCACGAGCTGTTTTCAACAATCTGCACTTCATGGCTAGCCGGGTATATTTCCAGATATTCGCCATAGTTGGTCAGGCGCGCCAGTCCGTTTATTTCAATGTGGTTTAGCGCATGACCCAGCGCCATCTCGCCAAAGGCATGGTGATGGCCGTATGTTTCTCCATCAGTGGCGATATGTACCAACTGGTGATGGCTGCAATTATCTGAAAAACCGGACATCAGGCGGGAAGCAAACAGTTCACCGCTGCCGAGCAGCTTTTCGAACGCCACTGCCTGGGAAATGGGGCCATCGTAGAAAAAGATGGAAATACTTCGACCGGAGGGGAGTCGACAGAGATAAGCCTGCGTAGGGTCGATGCGCGAACCGGAGACGTCCTTCCACCGGCCGGCGCCGATTCTGCGCACTCGGCCGGCCTGGTGCGGAGCGAGGATGGTGAAACGGATACCGGCCTTTGCCAACACCTCCAATGTTTCCATATCCACGGCGGTTTCCGCCAGCCACATCCCCTCGGGAAAGCGCTGGAAGCGATACTCGAAATCCCTGATTCCCCACCGTACTTGAGTCTGTTTGTCGCGCAGACTGGCCAGGGGCATGATGACATGGTTATACACCTGAGCCAGGGCTGCCCCATGTCCGGAGCGCCATATGGTGCTTTGCCGGTCGGCCGCCTGGATCGCCCGGTAGGTGTCGGGAGTATGTTTTTCCATCCAGGAGAGCAGGGTCGCCCCGAAATTGAAACTGATACGGGCGTAGTTGCTGATAATTCCCTTGATGCGTCCCTCGTCGTCCAGATTCCGTGATGCGGTATTGGGTGCATAACACTCGGCTGTGATCCGTTCGTTCCAGTCATGATAAGGATAGGCCGAATCCTGAATCTCAACGGACTCCAGCCACGGGTTTTCGCGGGGTGGCTGGTAAAAATGGCCGTGAATGCAGAGGAAGCGTTCCATCATTTTTCCTTTCGGTAGACCATGACGCCGAAAGCGGCAAGCGTAATGAAAGTATCAGGACGGGTGGCATATACGGTTACACTGCTGCCCGGCGATAAACTTCTCGTGGAATCGAGGAGAACAGTCATCGTACCGCCGACAAGCGCCGGGCCGACAACGCTTGTTTGATCACTGTAGTTGAACAGGCATAGCAGTTGGACATTGTCGACACTCCGGTTGACGACCAACACCCGTTCCACCTCGCAGGCAATAACCTGCATATTATCTCTGCCGAGTCCGGCAAGCGGTGCACATTCCTTACGCAGTCGGATCAGTTCACGGTAGAAGTCGAAGATGGCGCGGTGCTTGCCACGCTGACGCTGCTCCTGATCCACTTTTGCGGAAAGGAAGGTCGCCTCGGACTGTGGATCGGGTGGGGCTCCCTGGCTGGCGCTTGCGGAGAATTCCTCCATGCGTGCCCGCCCGACCGCTTCCACCAGCTCCGCATCACCATGATTCACGAAATAGGGAAACGGCGCCGATTCCGCATACTCCTCACCCATAAAGAGTAGCGGAACATAGGGAGATAACAGCACGGTTGCAGCTGCAAGCATGAGCTGCTGCGTGGAGAGATGGTCGCCCGGACGCTCACCGCGCATCCGGTTGCCCACCTGGTCGTGGTTTTGGGAAAACGCAACTAAATGGCAGGGTGGGTGATTGGCCGAGGAACTGCCATGCCGCCTTCTTCTGAAAGTCGAATAGCCGCCGGACAGGATGAATCCTTCACTGAAGCCTTTGACCAGATCCGAAAACCTGCCGAAGTCGCAGTAGTATCCTGCCGTGTCTCCAGTCAGGAGGGTTCGCAGGGCATGGTGAAAATCGTCGTTCCACTGGGCATCCAGGCCGTAGCCGCCGACTTCAGGGGAATTGATCACCCGCACGTCGTTCAGGTCGCTCTCGGCAATAACATGGACACGCCTGCCGAGCGCCGTACCCTCAGAATGGACCGCCCCGGCCAGTTCCTGAAGAATGTGCAGGGCGCTGAAATCATAGATGCCGTGGATGGCGTCCAGGCGCAGGGCATCGAAATGGTATTCGGTTATCCAGTAGAGTGCATTGGAAATGAAATAGTGGCGGACCTGGTCGCTGTCGGGGCCGTCAAAATTGACCGCGTCTCCCCAGGGTGTGCGGTAGCGGTCTGTAAAGTAGGCGCCAAAGGCGTGCAGATAGTTCCCTTCCGGCCCCAGGTGGTTGTAGACCACATCCAGGATCACGGCCAGCCCTCTCGAATGGCAGGCGTCAACCAGTCGTTTCAACCCGTCCGCGTCGCCATAACTGTTCTGTGGAGCAAAGGGGCAGACGCCGTCATAGCCCCAGTTTCGCTCTCCGGGAAATTGTGCCACCGGCATCAACTCCAGTGCGGATATACCCAGCTCACACAGATAATCGAGCCGGGAAATTACCCCTTCAAATGTACCTTCAGGGGTAAAGGTTCCCACGTGCAGTTCATAAATCAGGTATTTTTCAAGATCAAGTCCCCGCCAATCGCCGTCGCTCCAGTCAAAATCCGGATTAATCACTTGTGAAGGACCATGCACACCATCAGGCTGGCTGCGGGATGCGGGATCGGGGCGACGCAGCGTGCCGTCAAGCCAGTACCAATAGCGGTCACCCGCAGACGCCTGCGCCAGTCCCTGAAAGTATTCGCCGTCCCGTTGGAGAGGTGTTCTCGGCGTAGCGCTATTCACCAGTTCTACTTCGACTGACCTGGCCGTCGGGGCCCAGACCCTGAAGCGGATTCCGCCGGTTACTGGGGTCGCTCCTATGTCGAGGGTAAAACAGCTCATCTCAGATCTCCTTTTTTGCTATTTATAATACTCGTGCTGCCGGCCATTTTCAGAACAGGCGTCATTTGGTGCCCTTGATTGCTCAAACATAATAGTACAGTATAGATGGCAACTAACGTGCCAGAGAAGTCTTGCGGGGATAACAGGGGAATGTTGCTGATATTCTGGTTGTTTGATTTATTTGGTGCACCAGCAGGCGGGATGCCGAGGGATGTAATCCGTCAATTCTGACGTAAGCCGCCAGATATGGCGGAAAATTCCAGTCTGTTGAATGCGAATGGTTTATTGACGCTGGATGCCGTATTTCCTCATTTTGGCGCGAAGTGTGCTGGGGTTTAATCCAAGTTGCACGGCCGCCCCCTTTTTCCCCTCAATACGCCAGTTGGTCTTCTCGAGTACTTGCAGGATGTGGTCATGCTCAACCTCTACCAGGGCCTTGACGTTCTGTCCGGCAGTTTTATCCGGAATCTGGAATGTATCGAAGCGGTCAAGCACTTGCAAGGTTGTTCCCTGGGTGGTGATTACCGCCCGTTCGATGACGCTTTCCAGTTCCCGCACGTTGCCGGGCCAGAAGTATTGTTGAAGTGTTTTCATGACAGTGTGTGGCACAGTTTCAATATTCCTGTTGTTTTTCTTGTTGAACAGGGCAATGAAATGCCTTACGAGCAGCGGGATGTCTTCCTGGCGCTGCCGAAGGGGCGGAATAGTTATCGGGAATACATTCAGCCGATAGTACAGGTCTTCCCGGAAACAGCCTTTACGGATCTGCTCTTCCAGATTCCTGTTGCTGGCAGCGATGATCCTTACATTGGTTTTTATGGTGCGGGGACTGCCCAGTCGCTCAAATTCACCGTCCTGAATAATCCGTAGCAGCTTGCTTTGCAGTTCAATCGGCATTTCACCTATTTCATCGAGGAAGATGGTGCCGCCGTCGGCCAATTCGAAACGTCCGATCTGGCGTTCACTGGA
Source organism: Deltaproteobacteria bacterium (assembly GCA_030654645.1). Taxonomy (GTDB): domain Bacteria; phylum Desulfobacterota; class Desulfuromonadia; order Geobacterales; family Pseudopelobacteraceae; genus JACRCG01. Next base: position 14,842 of record JAURXC010000022.1, read on the forward strand.
CCCGGTGAAAGCACCTCTTTCCCGTCCGAAAAGTTCGCTCTCTATCAGGTTCGCAGGGAGTGTCGAACAGTTAACCGTGATCATTGCCTGGCCCTTGCGCGTGCTCAGACTGTGGATGGCGCGCGCGACCACTCCCTTGCCGACTCCGGTTTCACCAAGCAGGAGAACGGTTGCGTTCATGGGGGCTACCTGTGAAACCCTCAATACAACGTCTGAAAGGGCGCTGCTCTGGCCGATAAGCTCTCCGAAATTGTGCTTCTGGGCAACCTCCTGCTGCAGGTAGATGTTTTCGGCCTTGAGCCGGTTTTTCATCTGCTTTATTTCCGCATACGCACTCAGGAGCGATTTTTCCGCCTTCTAGCGATCCTCTATTTCCTTCTTGAGTTGCAGATTCAG
>JAURXC010000114.1 GCA_030654645.1 Deltaproteobacteria bacterium
GACCGGGCCGAACTGCTGCTGCTTTCCGGTGGGATCAACACTCTCGTCGATGCGTTGAAAAAGGATATCAGGACTGCGGCGGGCGCGAACGCCGCGATTCGCGACCGCATCCAGAAGCCGCTTCTGGAACTGGAAACGGCCATGGCCAATTTTCAGAAGGAGCTCAAGGGGCCGCGCACCGCCGGCTTGTCCAGGGCGGGGATGGAAGCGACTGATGCGGCTTTCCGCGCAGCCTCTCAGCTGTCGCCGGTGCTTGACGAACTGCTTGGCAGCCGCATCTCGACATTGCAGCTGAGGATGTCAGTCTACCTGAGCTTGTCGCTGGTGGCGTTTCTGCTCGGAATCTACTTCAACCTGGCCTGCTATCTCTCGGTCAAGGAGGGAATCAGCGCTGTTCATGACGCCGCCCGCAAGGTTTCCAATGGCGACCTGACGGTGGAGGCGCGGCTGTCATCCAGGGACGAGATCGGCGAGACCTGCGGAATGTTCAACACGATGACCGACAACCTGCGCCGCATAGTCGTCACCCTGGCGGAGGTCACCGAGAAGATCCACGCCAACTCGGGGGCCATCGCCTCGACCATGGATCAGCAATCAGGTTTTGCCACGCAGCTTTCCAGTTCGGTGGTGGAGATCTCGTCCACCATGGAGGAATTTTCTTCAACGGCCAGCCAGATAGCGCTGCACAGCCAGGCGGTGGTCGAACGTGCCGACAAGACCCTTGAAGACACCAAGAATGGCGCGGCCGAGGTCGAGAATTTGACTTTCAAGGTCAACGACATCAGCGGCACCATACAGGCAAACCTGAGCGAGATCGTCGATCTGGGCAGGAAGTCGAAAGAGATCAACAAGGTGATGGAGATAATCAACAACATTGCCAACCAGACCAAGTTGATCGCGTTCAATGCAGCGCTTGAGGCTGCCAGCGCCGGCGAGTCCGGGAAGCGTTTTGGCGTGGTGGCGGTGGAGATCCGGCGTCTGGCCGACAGCGTGGTAGAATCCACTTCCGAGATAGAAGTCAAGATAACCGAAATCCTGGATGCGGTGAACCGGTTGGTGATGTCTTCGGAGAAGAGTTTCCAGCTGATTCAGGAAGGTCAGGAGTACGCCTCCCATACGGTGGTGATGCTGATCGAGAGCGTGGACGGCGTAGAGGAGACCACCAGCGCCGCCCGCCAGATTTCCCTTTCCACGCAGCAACAGCAGATTGCCAGCAGCCAGGTGGTTTTGGCGCTGAAAGACATTGAGCAGGGGGTCCGTTTCTCCACCGACTCGATCCACCGGACAAACGGTGTGACCGAGGAACTGTTCAACCTCTCCGAGCAATTGAGGGATCTGGTGATGACCTTCAAGGTCGGCAAAGAGGGTGGTGGACAGGAAACCGCGCCGGCCGCGGAACTGCGCTAAGCCATGATAAAACCGGCGGGTGACATAAGGGTGCTGATTGTTGACGACAGCGGACTGGTGCGTGACTTGATCCGGGACATTCTCGAGTCCGAGCCGGGGATCAGTGTGGTCGGAGAGGCCGTAAACGGCCTGGAGGCCATTGTCAAGGTGGCCTCGCTCAAGCCTGATATCGTCACCATGGATATCGAGATGCCTGTAATGGGCGGACTTGAAGCGATCGAGAAGATAATTGCCGCGCATCCGGTGCCGATTCTGGTGGTGACCGCGCTGACCGGAGTGCGCACCGCATTTGCCGCGGTTTCCAAAGGTGCGCTGGATGTTATCGAAAAACCGGACATCAGCATCGAGAACGTGAAGCGACTGATAAGCAAGATCCGGCTCCTGTCCAATGTTGATGTCTCTGCCCATCAGCTGGCCCTGGGGAGAAAAAACGTGGCCACTGAAGATAACCGGCCGGTGCAAGGCTCAGTGGGGGTAACGAAGGCCGCGCTGGTCGCCATAGCCGCCTCCACCGGGGGGCCACAGGCCATCCATTCCATATTGTCGCGCTTGCCGCGCACATTTCCGGCTCCTGTGATCATCACCCAGCATATTGCCGAAGGGTTCACCCAGGGCATGGTTGACTGGCTTAACGCCGCGACTCCTCTTACCGTGGTGGTGGCGGGAAATGGCGATCGTCCTTGCGCGGGTCACGTCTATGTCAATCCCGCCGAGCATTCGATGAGGATCACCGCCCAGGGGGTGATCGTACTTGGTGACCGGGAGGCCGGTCAGGTCTACAATCCCTCCTGCAATACACTGCTCTGCTCGGTTGCCGCTACGTATAAGAAAGAGGCCATTGGGCTGATCATGAGCGGCATGGGTGATGACGGAGTCGCCGGGATGAATGAAATCAGGATGGCCGGAGGGACAACGCTGGCACAGGATGCGAAAAGTTCCGTGGTTTTTGGCATGAACCGGCTCGCGGTGGAACGCGGATATGTCCAGAAGGTGGTGACGCTCGACAAGATCCCGGCCGAACTGATGCAGCGGGTTGGAACCCGGGTATGATGGCCACCGCACGCTGCAGATATTCGGACGAGCCGATGGACCTGGCCCCGTTTAAGGAGCTGCTTCTCGGTACTTGCGGGTTTTTTTTCGAAAAAGGGCGCGAGCAGACACTCTGCGATGCTTTGAACCGTCGCATGGCAGCAAGGGGCGTCAACGACGCGGATGCTTATCAGGCGCTGTTGAGGAGCGACAGCAAAGAACTGGTGCAGTTGGTGGAACTCTTGACCGTCAACGAAACCTACTTCCTCCGTGAGCCCGACCACCTTAACCTGATGGTAGACAAACTGCTGCCATCTCTGATGGCCGGGAAAAACGGTATGCCGGTGAGGATATTGAGTGCGGGATGTTCCACCGGAGAAGAGCCCTATTCGATAGCGATCATGCTGCGCGAGCGTTATGGCGCCGACTGCGAGCGGCTGTTCACCATCACCGGTGTGGACATTGATACCACTGCTGTAGCCATTGCCAGGCAGGGAGTGTACGGAAAAGGATCGTTTCGCGGCATGGAACCGGAGCTCCTGGAACGCTATTTCAAACCTTGCGGTCCGGGGAGGTACCGGGTCGGGGAGAACATCGGCCGGCAGGTCCGGTTCGAGGTGGTCAACCTGTTGGGCGCTAACTATCCGCAGGAGATGCTGCTGCCCGATATAATCTTCTACCGGAATGTATCCATCTATTTTCCGCAACAGATCCAGCGCGAGATATTCGGAAGACTGGCGGGACTGCTCGGTGACGGCGGCTGTTTGATCGTCGGGGCGACGGAAACCTTACACCATGATATCGGTATTCTCTCCCTGGTAGAGCAGGACTCGCTCTTTTTCTACCGAAAAGCGCCAACCCCGGTTTTCGAGGAACGCCGGACATTGAGACGTCATACTGCGATTGCCGAACGGCCAAGCGGGGTGCCCCGTCCGGTTGCAACAATTTCCCCGGCCAAATCAGAAAGCCGCCAGAGTCCGCTGCCGGCGCATCGTGTTCCCGACCGCCCCTTGCAACCGCTGCAACCAGCAGTACGGCAGGATGTCAGGGTGCTTTTCGACCGGGCCATCGAACTGGCTCACAACAAACAGTACGAAAATGCTCTGGAGGTTCTGAACGAGATTGTCCGGCAGGACGCAGCCTTCGAGAAAGCCCATTGCCTGAAGGGGAGCCTGCTTTTGAGCATGTCACGGTTCGACGAGGCCCAAACCGTCTGCAACGAGGTTCTCGGCCGGGATCAGCTCTGCCTGCAGGCGTACCTGATGCTCGGCATCATCGCGCGCCAGAAGGGCGACGACGACAATGCGGCAAAGCGTTTCCGGGAGGCGCTCTACCTGAACGCCTCATGCTGGCTGGCCCATTATTATTCCGCCGAGATCAGCTATGGGCAAAGGGACGAAAAACGGGCGCGAAGCGGTTATGAAGCGGCGCTCAGGAGTCTGGAGAAGGGCTCGCCCAAGGAACATGGACAGGACTTCTTTCCGCTTTCATTCAATGCGGAACAGTTCATAGTCATCTGCCGCCACAAGTTGTCGCTCCTGGCCGCCAAAAAATGATAAATGCATTAATGGACAAGTCTTCTCCGGAAACACCCGGGGTTAAAAACCCATTTGCTAAAAAACAGCAGGTAAAATATGGCATTTGACCATTCGAAATTTCTGGCGCGTTTCGTAGAAGAGGCGCGGGAGCATTGTTCCCGGATAAGCGAAGGACTGCTTAACCTGGAGAATTCGCCCGGTGATGCCGAAACGCTCAATGGCCTGTTCCGCTCGGCCCACACGATCAAAGGCTCGTCGCGGATGATGAAGCTTGCCGGAGTTACCGAGCTGGCCCACAAGATGGAAGACGTGCTTGATGCTCTGCGCGGTGGTAAAATCTCCCTGAACGCCCCGGTCTCCGACGCCCTTTTCCGTGGAGTGGATGCCCTTACCGCGATGCTGGAAAGGATAACCGCCGGCGATACATCTATGCAGGCGCCAGGGGAGCTCTGCGAGGAACTGGCCCGGGCCGCCACGGTGCCGTCAGCCGGAGATGCTCCCTCGCTTCCTGCTGAGCAGTCCACTCCGGTGGAACCGCCCCGGCTGACTCCCTTGCCCCCTCCGGCTGAACCCGCCATTGCCACGCCTGTCGAGTCCGCCCCGTTGCCGGTGACCCCCAAGGGGCAAAAGATCGATTACCTGCGTATCAACGCCGCCAAACTGGATGAGCTGATCCGGTTGATGGGAGAGATCGTCTCCGAACATGCCAGATTCAGGAGGCATATCGTCAGCCTCGCTGAAATCGAGCGGGCAACCGCCAGGCATCTCAAGACGGTTGCCGGCCATCTTCATGGTGCGGATAATGAACACGAACCACTGATCGAGGCTGGCCGGGCGCTGCAGCTTTCCCTGCGCCAGTCGGTGCGGGCCATGCACGACGCGTCCCTGTTGCAGGACCACCTCGTCGGCGACCTGCAGGAAACATCGCTCAGGATGCGCATGCAGCCGCTCTCCACCGTTTTCGACCCACTGCGCCGTACGGTCCGGGATCTTGCCCATGAACAGGGCAAGGATGTGGACTTCGTGGTGGAGGGGGGCGATACAGAGCTGGACCGGAAGATTATCGACCGTATCGGTGATTCCCTGATGCACATGATCCGCAATTCGCTGGACCACGGGCTGGAAAACGCCGATGAACGGATTGCCGCCGGGAAGCCGCTCAAGGGAACCATCCACCTCTCCGCTTTTTACGACAGCGGCTGTGTCACCGTTTCCCTGAGTGACGACGGCAAGGGGTTGTCGATTGACAGGATTCGCGAGAAGGCCCTGGCAAAACGGCTGTTCGATGCCGATACGCTGGCCGGCATGTCCCGGGCCGAGGTCACCGACCTGATCTTCATGCCCGGATTCAGCACCAGCCCGCTGATCACCGATATTTCCGGCCGCGGGGTGGGTATGGACGTGGTCAGGAAAAGCGTGGTCGATGAGCTTAAAGGCGCGATCATCATCGAAACCCTGGAAGGGGGGGGGACGACCTTCCTGCTGCGACTGCCGCTCAACCTGGCGGTTTTCCCGCTGTTCCTGGTCGCCATCGCCGGCAAAACCTGCGCCCTGCCGGCCACGTCGCTGGTCGAAATGCTCTCTGTTCGGCGGAGCGAGGTCATCGAGATCGTCAACAAGCGCGCCATCCGCCTGCGGGAGCAGATCATACCGGTCGAAAACCTGTCCGATCTCCTGCGGCTTACAAACGAAGCGTCTGCCGAGACGGTAGAGGTGTTGATCGTCATCATCCGGGACGGGGAAGAAAAGCTGGGTTTGGTGGTGGACGAGATCATCGGGCGGGAGGAGATGGTGGTAAAACCGCTGCCACCGCACCTGAAGAACCTGCGCATGGTTTCGGGAGTCACCATCGGTGAGCGCGACAGCATCATCAACGTGCTGCACGTTCCGGAACTGATCAGGCAGGCGCGGGAAATTGCGGATCCGCTGCGGCTGCGTCCCGCCGCCAGGGAGGATCATGCGGCTACGGTGCTGGTGGTGGATGACTCCATCAATACCCGCGAGATCGAAAAGAGCATCCTCGAGGCGTACGGTTATGCCGTGGTCACCGCAGAAGACGGCGAAGACGCCTTTGGCAAGACCCGCAAGACGCTGTTCGACCTGGTGATCACCGATGTGGAGATGCCGAGGCTGGACGGCTTTTCGCTGACAGAACGGTTGCGAGCTGATGAACGTTACCGGGCGGTGCCGATTGTCATCGTCACCTCGCGTGAAAAAGAAGAGGACAAAAAACGTGGTATACTGGTCGGGGCCAACGCCTACATCGTCAAAGGGGCCTTCGACCAGTCCAACCTGATAGAAACTGTTCGCAGTCTGATAGGATAAGAAAGGAAGGAGAAGATATGAGCAGCGACACACCCGCAACAATTCTGGTGGTGGACGATGATGAATTCACCGCAGAACTGACCGGGCTGATCCTGGAATCGGCCGGTTTCGCCACATTGCTTGCCAATGGCGGACTGGATGCGCTGGAGAAGATGGCTGACGACACCTCGATTTGCGCCGTGGTCTCGGATATGAACATGCCGTTCATCGACGGTATCCAGCTCTTCGAAGAGTTGCGCCAGCAGGGTTTCAAACAGCCGTTCGTGCTGATCACCGGAGAGGATGCCGCCCCCTTGAGGATTGCCCATCCGGATATTAATGCCATTCTGACCAAGGATGAAGAACTGCAGGAGACGCTGCCGGAAATGGTTGGCGCGCTGCTTGGGGAGAATCGGACGTGAGCACACAGATCGTTTCCGCTGCTACCAGGCTTAAAAAGATTCGTGAAGCATATGCAAAACAGCTCCCGACGCAACTGGAAGGAATCCGGAAATCCTACGACGAGTTTGTCGCGGGTGGCGTGTGGGGCGAGAGGCTGGAGGATCTGCACCGCCGCATCCACACCATGAAGGGGGCCAGCGCTTCGTTCGGTCTGGGCAAGTTGAGCGCCGCGGCGGCAGCCGGGGAGAACCTGGCAAAAGAGGCGCTGCAGACGACCACTCCCACCGACAAAAACTGGCATCAGCAGATGCAGGAATGCTTCAAGCTGATTGAACGCGAAATCGCCCGGATTGATCCGGAGCAGGGGATGGAGCTGCAGATCCAGGAGCTGACGGTAGCTTCCGATGCTTCCGCCGATAAGGAACAGAAGGTGGTTTACCTGTGCGAGGATGACTCGTTCCAGCGCCTGGCCCTGGCAACCCAGATAGGCTGCTTCGGTTTCGAGGTCGTTTCCTTCGGGGATATTGATCAGTTGTACAATGCAGTGCAGAACTCCTCGCCCGATGCCATCGTCATGGACATGATCTTTCCCGACAAGCCGGTCGGGGGGGCGGAGATCATGAATAAAATCCAGTCGGGACGTGAAAAGCCGATTGCGACGGTCTTCATATCGTCAAACAACTCCCTTGCCAATCGGCTGTCGGCGGTACGTGCCGGCTCCAGCGCCTATTTCACCAAGCCGCTCAATATAACCGATCTCTGCTCGACGCTCAGCCTGCTCACCTCCGCGGTCAAGCCGGAGCCATACCGGATCATGATCGTGGATGATGACCCTCAACTGGCCGATTATCATGCCTTGATACTTCAGGAGGCGGGTATGACCACGATGACGGTGAACGATCCGCTGCAGGTGATGTCGCCGTTGTTCGAATTCAAGCCGGACCTGATTTTGATGGATATGTACATGCCGGGATGCAACGGCGTGGAACTGGCCAAAGCGATCCGCCAGATCGGCGCCTATTTCAGTATTCCGATTGTTTTCCTTTCCAGCGAAACCGATACCGAAAAACAGTTTCATGCGATGTTGACAGGCGGGGACGAGTTCCTGACCAAGCCGATCAAGGCGCAGCATTTGATCTCATCGGTGGCTGTCCGCGCCGAACGGATGAAGATCATCCGCTCCTACATGGTGCGGGACAGCATGACCGGCCTGTTCAATCACACCACCACCAAGGAACATCTGGATACCGCCATTGCCCACGCCCAGCGCAAGGAAGAGGAAGTCTGCTTTGCCATGATCGATGTGGACAAGTTCAAAACGGTCAATGACTCGTATGGGCACCCGGTCGGCGATCGTGTACTGATTGCGCTGGCCCGCCTGCTGGGGCAGCGTGTGCGCAAAACGGACGTTGTCGGGCGTTTCGGAGGGGAAGAATTTGCCGTTGTGCTTCCCGGTTGCAGCATTTCCGAGGCGGTCACGCTGTTGAACGAGCTGCGGGAGAGTTTTGCGGCTGTCCGTTTTCAGGCAAAGGGTGAGCCCTTCTCCTGCACCTTCAGCTGCGGGGTCGCTCCACTCTCGCTCTATGGTGATGCCACAGCGCTCTGCAAGGCGGCTGACGATGCGCTGTACCAGGCCAAGAACGGCGGACGGAACCTGGTGTGTGACGCCAGCTGTGAAAAATGAAGTCAAACTGTAGTCACAGATATTGAGATTCGGATTCTACCACCTTTGGAACTGAAAAGGAATTTCCATGGCGCGTACATTGGCGGAACTGATCGACATTGCCAACTTACAGCGGCTCATGGACCACTTCCATACCGCTACCGGTATTCCGGTCGGCATAATCGGCACCGACGGCACCGTCTTTGTCGCCACCGGGTGGCAGGAGATCTGCACCGTTTTCCATCGCCGCCACCCTGTCACCGCCGAACGCTGCCGTCAAAGTGACGACTACATCAAATCCCGCCCGCTTGCAGAAGATTATATCGCTTACAAATGCCGCAACGGACTCTGGGATATGGCAAAGCCGATCGTCATAGCCGGAGATCATTGCGCCACGCTGTATCTGGGCCAGTTCTTCTACGACGACGAAGAGATCGACGAGGAA
>JAURXC010000136.1 GCA_030654645.1 Deltaproteobacteria bacterium
GGCGGAGATCATCGATCTGAAACTAAAACGGGGCGGCCTGGTGGGCGCCCCGTATTTGTTTTCCGGCGAGCAGTGGTCTGTTTAGCTCTCGCTCTGCGCTTTCAGCGCTTCCATCTGGTAATGCGCCCGCAGCGCATCGGCAATCTCGGCGATGTCTCCCGCCATGATCGAATCCAGGCGGTAAAGCGTCAATCCGATGCGGTGGTCGGTCATGCGCCCCTGGGGGAAGTTGTAGGTGCGGATGCGTTCGGAACGGTCGCCGGAACCGACCTGCTGTTTGCGGTCTGCGGCCAGCTTGTCGTTATGGGCCTGCTGGATCGTGTCCAGGATGCGGGTCTTGAGTACTTTCCTGGCCTTGGCCCGGTTCTTGATCTGGCTGCGTTCTTCCTGGCAGGCCACCACCGTGCCGGTGGGCAGGTGGGTGATGCGCACGGCCGAGTCGGTGGTGTTGACGTGCTGGCCGCCGGCCCCGGATGAACGGTAGACATCGATCTTCAGATCGGTCGGGTTGATGTCGATATCCACGTCCTCAGCCTCGGGCATGATCGCCACTGTGCAGGCGCTGGTGTGGATACGTCCCTGGGCTTCGGTCTCCGGGACGCGCTGCACGCGGTGCGTGCCTGATTCGTACTTGAGCTTGGCAAAGACCCCTTCTCCCTCGACCGAGGCGATGATCTCCTTGAAACCGCCCCGCTCCGATTCCGAGGCCGAGATGGTCTCCACCCGCCAGCGGTTGGTGTCGGCAAAGCGCGAATACATGCGGAACAGGTCGCCGGCGAAGAGCGCCGATTCATCGCCGCCGGTGCCGGCGCGGATTTCCAGGATTACGCTCTTGTTGTCGTTGGGATCCTTGGGGAGCAGCAGCAGCTGGATGTCGGCTTCAAGCTGGTTCTGTTCGGCTTCCAGAACCTTCAGCTCCTCTTCGGCCATTTCCTTCATGTCCGGTTCGGACAACATCTCGCGATTTTCCTCGATTTCGCCCAGTACCTTGCGATAGCGGCGATAGGCCGTCACCAGATCGGTCAGGTCGGAGTGCTCGCGGGAAAACTTGCGGAACTCGGGCTGGTTGGAAATTACCGACGGGTCGGAGAGCAGTGCTTCCAGCTCCTGGTAACGACGCTCCAGTTCTTCTATCTTGTCTAGCAACATACCGGTTCAATCCATCACCGCGGAGTGATCCGATCGGAGTCCGCGGTGTCTCTATTCTAGATGATCTTGTTCAGCGGATACTCGATGATGCCCTCGGCGCCCAGTTTTAAAAGCTCGGGCACGACGCGCCGCACCTCTTTCTCGGAGAGGATGCTCTCGATCGAGAGCCAGTCCGAGTTGTAGAGATGGGATACAGTCGGGTTCTTCAGGCTCGGCAGCACGCTGGTGATCGCTTCGATCTTGTCGGCCGGCACATTCATCTTGAGACCGACCATGCCTTCGGCGGCCAGTGAAGATTTCAGGAGCGTGGCGATCTGCTCGATCTTTTCACGTTTCCAGGGATCGGCCCAGGCGGATTTGCTGGCCAGCAGGACCGGTACGGACTCCATCAGCTCGCAGACGATGCGCAGGCCGTTGGCCTTGATGGTCGAACCGGTTTCGGTAACTTCGACGATGGCGTCGCACAGCCCGTCAACAACCTTGGCTTCGGTCGCGCCCCAGGAAAACTCTACGTTGACCGGGATATCCCGCTCCGCGAAGTAGCGCTTGGTAAAGCCGACCAGTTCGGTGGAAATGGTAGCGCCGTGAAGATCCTCCGGTTTTTGCACCTTGGAGTCGGCGTTGACCACCAGCACCCAGCGGGCGGGGCGGCGCGATACCTTGGAATAAACCATTTCGCAGACTTCGACCACGTCGGAGTCGTTCTCGCGCACCCAGTCGCGGCCGGCGATGCCGGCGTCGATCGTGCCGCGTTCGACATATTTGGCCATCTCCTGCGGACGGATCAGTTTGCAGTTCATCTCGGCGTCATCTACGCCCGGGAAATAGCTGCGCGACGAGATGCTGATCTGCCAGCCGGCTTTTTTGAACAGGCCGACGGTTGCATCTTCCAGACTCCCTTTCGGGATACCGAAGTTCAAAAGGTTGCTCATTTACACCCCTCCAAAAATATGCTGGTTTATTTTTTATAGACTTCGTTGGGATCGAACAACGGATTGGAGTGCTCCACCCATTCGCCGTTTTCCCATTTTACATAGAAACAGCTGCGGTTGCCGGTGTGGCAGGCGGCTGGTCCGTTCTGCCTGACCTTGATGACCACGGTGTCGGCGTCGCAGTCGGTCAGAACTTCCATTACGTCCTGGGTGTTGCCGGACTCCTCGCCTTTCATCCAGTACTTGTTGCGGGTACGGCTGAAGAACCAGGTCTTGCCGTCCTTCAGTGTCAGATCCAGGGTCTTTTTATCCATGAAAGCCACCATCAATACTTCACCGTTCTGGTAGTCCTGGATGACGGCGGGAATCAGTCCGCCCATTTTATCAAAATCAATCTGTATCATGCGTATCCTCCATGTGGGTTGATAACAAAAAAACGCCCTGAAAATATCAGGGCGTTTCGGGAAGTTGGTGGCGGTGCAGGGATTCGAACCCCGGACCTAGCGAATATGAGTCGCTTGCTCTAGCCAACTGAGCTACACCGCCGTTTATTTCAGCAATACGCTGAAAAATAAAACATATTTAGCATGTTTACCTCGCAGGCAAACGTGTTTGTTTATGCCGAAGGGATCCTAAAAAAACAGATCGACTTTATAGATCGTTTTTTTCTCTTTGTCAATAAAAAAGGATTGCGTATGTTATGGCATAACATGTGCTTAGTTGCTGCGCTGGCTCGGATTTGTTCCATCCGGGCGCCTGAACCTGAACTTGCACAGATCTTTAGTGGTGTTTGATCCGGTTTTTTGGTAGGTTTCAGATATTGTTTTGTATGGAGATGTTGGAGGATGGTATGCCGGAAGATGTTCAATGCAGTTACGAACTTCTGAAACAGCGCTGCGACGAGCTGTCCAGGATCAACCGTGAACTTGAGTCCGAGGTTGTGGAATGCAGGATGGAATTGAAGCGATCGAAGGAAACCTGGGAGGAAACCTTCAATTCCGTTAATGACCTGATTTATATTCTGGCGGACGATGGCACGATCGTGCATGCCAACCGCTCAATGCTGGAACGGCTCGGTCTGACGCTGGACAAAATCATCGGGCGCAGCTGTTTCGAGGTGGTGCATGGCTCCACGGAGCCGTCGCCGGAATGCAGGCGTTTGCTGTCGCTTGACAATGGCGTCCCGCACTCGGTGGATCTCTATATCGAACATCTGAAAGGCTATTTTACCGTCACCGGCGCCCCTTTGCTGAATCCGGCGGGAGTGCAGGTCGGTTCCGTGCATATCTGTCACGACATAACCGAACGCAAGCTTGCCGAAGACGCGCTGCTGCAGAGTGAACGCAACTACCGGGAACTGATCGAACACGCCCGTACCGTCATCCTGAGGTGGGATGTGAACGGAGAGGTTACCTATATCAACGATTTCGGTGAAAGATGCTTCGGCTATAAGCGCGCCGAGTTGTTCGGGCGTCACCTGGTCGGCACGATCGTCCCGGAAACGGATACGGCCGGCAAGGACTTGCGACAGATGATAGACAGCATCATTCATTCTCCTGCCGATTATCACGAGAACGAGAATGAAAATGTCACGCGCGACGGGCGACGGATCTGGATGCACTGGAGCAATACCGCGGTTAGTGAAAAAAACGGAACCCTGGTTGAAATTTTGAGTATCGGCACCGACGTGACCGAGCGCAAGGTAGCCGAACAGCAGCTCTTCGAAACCCACCAATATCTGGAGAAAGCGGTGCATCGCTCCAGTGAGCTGGCTGCGGAAGCTGCCCGTGCCAATGCCGCCAAGAGCGAATTCCTGGCCAACATGAGCCATGAACTCCGTACTCCGATGAACGGGGTGATCGCCATGGCCGGCCTGCTGTCAACCACTCTTTTGACCGGAGAACAACGCAACTATGTCGGCGTTATCCGCAAGAGCGGCAAACATCTGATGACAATAATCAACGATATCCTCGATTATTCCAAGATTGAAGCCCGCCGGATGGGGCTGGAGGAGGTTTCCTTCAGTCTGGCCGAAGTGATGAAGGAATTGATGCCGCTATTGCAGGCGGGAGCCGATGAAAAGGGGCTTCATCTGCACTGCATGATCGAAGCGGATGTGCCGGCCATTGTCAGGGGGGATCCGGCCAGGTTGCGCCAGATACTGCTTAATCTGGCCAGTAATGCGGTGAAATTCACCGAGCAGGGTAATGTTTCGGTACGCGTATCGGTAGATTCCAGGGAAGCGCAACAGCTGGTACTGCGCTTTACGGTGAACGATACCGGTATTGGAATAGCCGCGGAACAGCTGCCGCTGATCTTTGATCCTTTCACGCAGGCCGACAGTTCGACCACACGGCGTTTCGGAGGCACCGGGCTGGGGCTCTCCATTTCCCGGCAGTTGGTTGAACTGATGGGTGGCCAGCTGGATGTTACCAGCCGGGAAGGGGAGGGGTCCGTTTTCAGCTTTACAGCACGCTTTACGCAGATTCAAACCGGAGAGGTCGCCCTTCTGGCCGAAGCGCATGTCAATGAGCTGATCAAACATTCGGTGGCCTTCTCCGAGCAGCGCGGGAAATACAAAATTCTGGTGGTGGAAGACAATCCGATCAACCAGAGGGTAGCCGGGGCATTGCTGGAAAAAGCCGGCTTCAGCTTCACCCTGGTCGAGAGCGGCTATGAGGCTCTGCAACGACTGGAAAACGAACCCTATGACCTGGTGTTGATGGATTGCCAGATGCCGGGTCTGGACGGGTACGAGACCACCTCGCTGATACGTTCCGCAAATGTTGCGGTAATCCGTAATGACATGCCGATTATCGCAATGACCGCCAATGCCCTGGAAGGTGATCGTGAAAAGTGCCTGGAAGCAGGTATGGACGATTATATTGCAAAGCCGATTGAGCTTTCGCTGTTGATACCGTTGATTGAAAAATGGCTGCCTTCGGCGGATTTTATCTCAAACTGTGAACCGCCCCAGAAGCGACCGCACTTGCACATGCTGTCAAAAGCCGCTGGCGAGGCGGGAGAGCTGCCTGTCTTTAATGAAGCTGATTATCTGCGTCGAAATCTTGACGACCGCATCCTGGCCAAGGATGTTCTGAATATCTTTGTCAGGAGCACGCCCGGCTATCTTGACATTCTGCGGGAAAACCTGGCCGAAGGGGATGCCATTGGTGTGCGCAAACAGGCGCATGCCGTCAAGGGCGCCTGCTCGACGGTCGGAGCCGAGCAGATGTGGGAAACCGCGTTGCGGTTGGAGCAGGCCGGCAAGTTGGGGAACCTGGCGTCCGCCTCGGCGCTGGCAGAACAGTTGCAGATTGATTACAAGCGGCTGGAGGACGAGCTGAGGCAGAGCGGATGGCTACAACCGGCTTGACCGCAGTCAAACGCTGTACAATCGAGATGCCGCTGCATCGATAATATTCCGGCCTGAGTCGCCTGGAGGGTTTAAATGTCGCAGATGAAAAAGCACGAATCAGGACATTCAATACTGATCGTCGATGACGATGCCGAGTTTATCGACGGCACTCGCCGTGCCCTGCTTTCCCACGGCATAGCCAATGTCACCTCGTTGCAGGATAGCTCCCAGGCGCTGCATGCTCTTGCCACCGGCGCCCATAACGTGCTGTTGCTGGACTGGGTCATGCCGGACCCGTCCGGCGCCGACCTGCTTCCGGAAATAGTGCGTCTGTATCCCAATATACCGGTGATTATCATGACCGGAGTACGCGATCTCGAAAACGTGGTAAGTTGCATCAAGCAGGGCGCGTATGATTACATCACCAAGCCGATTGATACGACCCGGTTGGTGTATATCGTCCAGAATGCCGTCAAAAGCAACGAGCTGATCGTCAGGAACCGCAAGCTCACCGGGTTTCTGCTGGGCGAGCCGCTTTCCAGCCCCGAAAGTTTCAGCGAGATCGTCACCTGCAGCGAACGGATGCTCTCCATTTTCAAGGTGATCGAAACCTTGGCGAGCTCGCGCCAGCCGGTGCTGATCAACGGTGAAACCGGGGTCGGGAAGGAGCTGATTGCCAGGGCGATCCACCGTTGTAGCGGTTTGAAGGGGAGGATGGTAACGGTCAACGCCGCGGGACTGGACGATACCATGCTG
This sequence comes from Deltaproteobacteria bacterium, assembly GCA_030654645.1. Lineage (GTDB taxonomy): Bacteria > Desulfobacterota > Desulfuromonadia > Geobacterales > Pseudopelobacteraceae > JACRCG01. The sequence goes on from JAURXC010000136.1 coordinate 6,196, forward strand.
GCTGACACATTGTTCGGACACAAAAAAGGCGCCTATACCGGCGCGACCGAAAGCCGGGACGGCCTGATCGAGCAGGCCAAGGGGGGCACACTGTTTCTGGATGAGATCGGCGATCTCAGTAACGCTTCCCAGATCAAGCTGCTGAGGCTTTTGCAGCAGAACGAATATTACCGCCTCGGCTCCGATGTTCTTCACAAAAGTGACGCCCGGATCATTGCAGCATCCAACGCAAACTTCCCGGCGCTGCTCGCTTCCGGGGTCTTCAGGAGCGACCTCTACTACCGGATCAGCGCCCACTCGCTGCAGATTCCGCCATTGAGGGAGCGGCGCGAGGACATACTCCTGTTGGCTGAACATACGATCAAGGAGGTTGCGGAGTCGATGCAGCGAATGCCGCCACAACTGCCGATGAAGCTGCGCAAAGCGCTGTTTTCATATGATTTTCCGGGGAATGTGCGGGAATTGATCAACATAGTTCACAATGCTGTTACCTATAATCGCACCGAGACGCTGACGCCGGATGATTTTCCCGACCTTGCTCCCGGTAATTCTGCTGGTATAAAGATCGTTCGTAAAATCGGAAACAATCAGTTTGCCCTGAATGGTTTCTTTCACGACTTTCCCACTATTGATGAAGTTCTGGCTCTGCTGGTGGAGGAAGCGATCAACCTGTCCAACGGCAACAGGAGTGTGGCTGCCAAAATGCTGGGGGTAAGCCGCCCGACGCTGAAGAAAAGGCTGGAACTGGCAGCTGAAAAGCGTTTCGAAGAAGATCTGGAATAGCGGGAGGTTGAAGGAAACGCCGTTTATGCGGGATCTTCGGGATTCAGCGGGAGATGCACGGTAGCCACGGTGCCGGCGCCCTGCTCGGAGTCGATGGACAGGCGTCCCTTGTGCTCTGATACGATAAAGTTGGAAATGTAGAGGCCGAGTCCGCTGCCACCCTTGTCAATCCTGGTGGAAAAAAACGCTTCGAAAAGATGTTTTCTGACCGTGGGTGAAATGCCCTCCCCCTGGTCGGTCACGATGATCAGTACCTCGTTTGCTTCGTAGAAATGCTCGGTGCGCACAGTCACCATTCCCTTGTTGTTCGGCATCGCCTGCATCGCGTTCAGGAGCAGGTTTACCACCACCTGTTCCAGTTGGTGCTGATTCCCGGTTATTTCGGGCAGGCTGGGCGCCAGGGTCGGTGTAATGGAAATCTCGCCCTGGCGGCCATAGGCGCGGATGATCGTGAGCGCCTCCTCGACAACACGGTTTACCGAGACTCCGGGACTAAGCTCGTTGCGTTCTCCCAGGTTGTAGGCGCGCAGATCCTGTATCACCCGCTCGACCCGCTCGGCGTTGTTGAGGATCGCCTCGATGGCCCCCTTGATCTCTCCCTTGGCCACCCCGAAGGGCAAGCCTCCCAGGGTGAAGTCCCCCTCCTCTTTGGTTACCTGCTCTAATATCGGCAACGCATCTTTCCAGGAGCCGGCCAGATGCTGTCCCGCCAGCTTGATCACGCCGTTGGGGGTGTTGATGTTGTGAGCGATGCTTGAAATCAGCAGGCCGAGGGATGTCATGCGGTTGGTCTGGATCAGTTTGGCCATGATCTTGCGGCGTTCTTCCTGCACCTCCATCCGCATTGCCCTGATCAGTTCCTCCTGCAGGTTGCGGTTTTCAATCTCGCGCTCTTCCAGGGCGGCAGCCAGTCGGTTGACCGCCTGTGCAGCCCGTCCGGCCTCGTCGTCTTTGTCGATCATGATCTTCGCCGAAAAATCCCCCCCCATCATGCTGTCGAGCCCCTCGGTCAGGGTGTTGAAGGATCGTGTGACCCGTTTCAGCACCGGATAACAGCCGGCCACCACCGCAACCCAGAACAGCAGCGCTATGCCGCCGGTTTTGAAAAAGGCGGAGCGGATCGCTTCAGTGCGGTCACCGGTATCGATGGAGACCGACACGGCTCCCAGCAGAACCGGCGATGGGCGCGAAGCTCCGCTCAATGCCGCTTCTACGGTCGGACTGGCGCTGTCGGTCGTAACCCGCGTCGTCGATGAGACATGGCTTGCGCCGGGGTTGACGGTCGGAGATGTGAAATCCACCAGTGCCCTGTTATTGCTGTTGGTGATGAGTATCCGCGCCACTCGGGGTGTCAAGAGGATCTCGTTCGCGCGGCGGTCCAGTTCCGGCACGTTTTCCGAGTAGAGCGGCAGCGTGATGCTTCTGGCCAGCAGCGAGGACAACAGCCGGGCTTTTTCGATGGAACGCTCCTGGTAGTTGCGGATTTCACCCGTGATGATCAGCAATACGAAAGCGGCGAAGATGACGCCGGTGAAAAGCGTGAAGATCAGGAACAGCCTGCTGCGGAAACTGGTCAGGAATCGTCGGTAGCGGTTTGCAGGGGTCATTCCGGACTCCTGTCGCCGGGCATGACCGGGAAAAGAAGGCTATGTGGAAGGATTCGGGCATACATGTTGCGTACTGATAGCATGTTCCGTGCCGCCTTGTCCACAGCATCATGGATGGTCCGGAATATGCCTGGTTTTTTGCTGCGCTTGTGCCACTTATATAATTTTGTTGTCTAATGTCGTGGGGGCCGGCAGGCCCCACGATCTTTATTGCGAGAGGTAGGGAATGGATTTATCGAGTTTTATAAAAATTTACCGCGGGTCCGGCGAGAACGACCTGGTCCTGATCTATTCCACGTTGCGTGGAACGCTGCTGCAGGTCTCGCGTAGCGTGGCCGATGCCTTGCAGGAAAGTGGTCTTAAAGGACCGGAACAGGAGATACTGGTCTGGCTCGGCATTCTGGTGCCGGACGCGGAGGCCGAGAAAAGGCAGGTGGCCGGGTATTTTGACTGGGCCAATGCCAATGCGCGCCGATTCACGGCGCTGGTGACCCTCAATCAGGATTGTAACCTGGCCGCCCCCTGTTGCCACGAGAATCGTCTTTGCGGGATAGAGCATATGAGCGAGGCGACCGCCGACCTGTTGGTGGAAAAAATCCTGAAAGGGCCGATGGCGACCGGCCGGGAAGTGCAGCTGGAATTCCGCGGCAGCGAGGCGCTGCTCTCGATCCCGCTGATCCGGCGGATTGCCGGACCCCTGCGAGAAGCCGCCGCTGCGAACGGAACGGAATTTTCCTTCAACCTGGTAACCGACGGCAGTCTGCTTACCCGCGAAGTGGTCGAGGAACTGCTGCCGCTGGGGCTGGCCGGGGCCAGGGTCAACATCGACGTTCCCGCCGATATTCACAACAGCCAACAGCAGTTTGTCTCCAGCCATGGGAATCATGACGTTGCCCTGAATAATATCAGGCAGATATGCGAACTGCTCAAGGTCAGGGTCATGGGCCGCTTCACCCGCGAAAACCACCGGCGCGTCCCTGAACTGCTGGATCTGCTGGAACAGGGCGGGATCACTCCGGACATGCTCCAGATGGTTCAATTCTCGCCGGTGGTCCCCGGTGGCGAGGCCTCCGGGTCGGGTGCTTTCCCGTCCGGATGCGCTTGCAGCGGTGAACCGTGGCAGATGGAAGCCTCGCTGCAACTGCGCGGGGAAATCCTCAAAAGGGGCTGGAGCACCCCCAAGCCGAAACTGGCCGACTGCATGGTGGAGTTTGAAAACGACCTGGTGGTGGCCCGGGACGGGTCACTCTACAAATGCCCGGCCTTCATGGGCAGGGACGACATGAAAATCGGCAGCCTGGCTGGCGGCATCGAGGATTACCGCAAATCTCACAACCTGGATGTCTGGAAGAACGGGACATGCCTCGGATGTTGCTATCTGCCGCTCTGTTTCGGCGGCTGCCGGTTCATGCAACGCCTGCGCAGCGGCGCGATAGACGGCGTCGATTGCCGCAAGGAATACTTTGACGCGGTGCTGGAGCGGATTGTCAGGCAGGATATCGAGTTCAGGCGTAAATAGATCGCGCGCATGAAACAGGGGGGGTGTAGGTTTTTTTACACTTTTTTAACCAGCCGAAATCATTGGTGAAATCCGACTTTTTTCAAAAAGTGTAAAGAAACTTTCCAACTCTTAAAAGCATTGTAATATCGGGGCGTTACGCTGGTTTTTTCAAATGTTGTAAAGATTCTTTCCACTTTTTTTTCTTCGAAACAGGCTCTCCGAAGCATCGAACATCCGTTTTTATCCGGAAGACCATCTTGCGGATAAAAAATGGTTGCCCGCCTCACGCAAAGTCGCACCAAAAGCAGACGCCTCCAGGCGACAACGCAACGAAATTCAGATGCATCAAAAACCAGACATCATCCAATCCGGTGAATGATACATCCTGGACAACATTCCGATATTATTCGGCGTTTGTTGCGTGAGCCCGCTTTTTCAAGATGGAATTACAGGTGGATTTCCCGCGTCCCGTGCACACATACCTGCTTTCTCCCTTTCCCCCAAACGTCTCCGCCCGACCTGATATCTGCATATATCGCTGAAAAAACGAGGTTTGGCACTATCTGTGTAATTACACGTCCAGACATCGCAAGGAAGGATATGGAACATGGAATGCCAAACAAATTCATTCGCGGATGAACTGATAACGACACCCTGGTGGGTGATTGTCGCAGTCTGTGTGATCGGCAACCTGCTCATCTGGCTCGTAATCCCGGAATTCATCGAGGTCAGCAGGCTTGGCGGCAACATCGACGGCATGTTGATTTGCAGATACAGTGCGGCTCAAACAACGGTTTCAAAGATATTCAATCTTGCGATGATGGTTTTCTACATCTTTTCACGCTTTAACAATCTATTGCTGCATAAAAACGAGAACTAGCCCGATGGGACCGGTTACGTACGGGGGAACAGGAATGGTCGCAAATCGTGAAAGCCATTTGAAAGACATC
>JAURXC010000141.1 GCA_030654645.1 Deltaproteobacteria bacterium
TCCATCCCCGCCCTGGACAAGCCGGCGGTGCGCGGCCCCTTGAGCTCCTTCTGAAAATTGGCCATGGCCGTTTCCAGTTCCAGAAGCGGCTTCTGGATGCGGTCGCGATTCGCGGCGTTCGCGCCCGCCGCAGTCCTGATATCCATTTTCAGCGCATCGACGAGAGTGTTGATCCCACCGGAAAGCAGCAGCAGTTCGGCCCGGTCGCCGGCCTGCGATTCAGGCCCGCCGGAAAGACGCGCGGCGACAATTGCGGCGCGGGATACCGTCTCGGCCAGTGGCGGAAGCTTGGTGATCAATGCATCCATCAGGTAATAGCTGGGAATGTCCGGATCAAGCGTCAGGTTGGAACGGTCCGCAACCAGAACCTTCATCTCCAGCAACTCCGCGGCAAACGTGCCGTGGGCATCGATCACCTGTCGTGTCGCCCCGCCCCGTGAGTCAGGCAGTTTTGTCTTGAGCGACTTGAAGGCCTCTCCCATGCCCAACTCGCCTCCGAGAAGGGTATCAACCTCCGCTAGGCCTGTCAGGGCCTGATCTACTGGAATCCTGGGCTTGCCGCCCCACACAGCCGCATAACGGCTATCGATAACTGCCTGAAGCAACGAATCCAGCGATGCGGCGTAGCGGACACCCGCGCGCTCCTTGGCTGAAAATGTTATCTGTTCGTAGATATTCGTGACCAGGAAATAGGCCAGCAGAAGAGTGGGGATGCAGAGGAATATCCCGGCCACAAACATTTTGCGCGAATAGGTCAGCCTGTTCATCAGCTGCTTGGCCGGTTGCAATAACATCTTCATCGGTAGCCTCCATGACGGGCCGCTTCGGCCCTTTTTTCTCTCAGAATTCGCATAAAATCCACGAGCAGAACCATTCTGCCATCCAACAGCAGCACTCCCCACATCCCCTTCCGCAGCGCAAAAGGTTCCAACAGCGGTGGAAAGGGCAGAATTGCGGCGGTGGTTATCTCGCGGATATCCTCCATCAGGTCGATGATCACCCGGTATGGCTTCTCATCCGGGCAACGGATCGTGACAACTGTCGGCGAAAGATACGTGACCGTGGCATCACCAAAACCCATTTCGTTGTGGAACCAGAAAAGATCCACGGAATCTTCTCCCTGATAGGCATTTATACCGGACGCCTGTTCGGAATCGATGCCGAAATGAACACCTCCGACCGAGAACAGCAGCAGGTTGAGGCCTGTTTCACCCAGGTCGTTCATAGCGCTATCAGGCCGGCCAGTTTTCCGATATCGAGCAGTGCGATCGTCCTGCCGAGATACTCTATTTCACCGATCACCAGATCGCGAATGGCGCCGTTGAGCGTCGCAAGCGGAGGTTTTACCGTACTCAAGGGAATGTCCACCACATCCTCGATCGAGTCGATCATAATACCGGAGTGGAAATCGCCCTTTACGGCCATCGCGATCAGGCACGTTTTATGCCCGGGCGTTTCATCTCCCAGAAAATGGCTGATATCGATAACCGATTCGATATCTCCACGTATATTTATCAGCCCCGGAAGATAACCGGGAAGACAGGGTACCCAGGATATTTCACACGAAGGGAGTATTTCCCTGATGTCAGCACCGTAAAACGCATACCGGTTTCCGCCGCAGATGAAGATAACAACTTTGACCCTCTCCTCTTCCACATCGACTACTTCCTTGGCACGTTGTCGCCTTTTCAGCTCGTTCAGGATCAGTTCGCTTTTCAGCTGTTCATCGGATGATGCCATACTCTCTCCACGGTCATGTTCAGGAGGAATGTAAAATATTGCAGCCACTTATAACAATAATCCGGGGCAAAGTATACTCTAATTAACTTGAAAACATCCTGTTTAATAACGTGGATTGTTTTTTCAGGCAGACACCGGATCAAATGGGATACTGATGTGTCACATATACACAGAGGCCCCGCTCCTTACGGAACGGGGCCTCTGTTGTTACCCTGTTATTTTGAATCTATTTCTTTGTTTCATCTTTTTTTGCAACAGCCATGGCATCGTTCAAAATTTTGACACCAGCCTTGGAAACTGCGATTGATCCGGTCAAACTTTCACGGGCCAGATCCGGATTATGAAAACCGTCCGAGTTCTCGGCGGTCCAGTATTCCCACAGGACGTGAGCTTCTTCATGCTTCTCCCGGGCCTGTGCCAGGACGCTCTCGGTAACACCCATGCGCTGGGCGGCGGCATAGGTATCGATCAACTGTCCCAGCCAGTACTCGGCCTTACGCATCTTACCCTTGGTATAGTTTATGATCGATTCCATCTCATACTGTTTTTTCTCAACAGTACTGTCCGGATGGCAGCCAAGACAGGAAGCCTTTACAGCCAACTTGGGCTTGACCACGCCGTGGGTGGAGAACATCTTGCCATCCTTGCCCTTGATCTTGGGCATATGGCACTGATGGCACTGCACACCGGCCCTGTCATGTACGCTGCCGGCATAGGTCTCGGCCTCCGGATGCTGAAACTTGATCAGGCGTGCGCCGGTGACGGCATGCTTGAAATCGAAAAAGTCCAGTTCCTTGTAATGCTTGAGCAGTTGCAAGGCATTCTTGAGCGGGAAATGGTTGGTGCGTTGATCATCATAACCGACCTTCTTGCCATCGCTCCACTGGCTGCCGGCGCCGCAATTGTACTCGACGTGGCATTGGGCGCACATCATGCGCGAATCGGTCTTTTCCATGATGCCGATCTTGCGGAAACCGTCGCGGAACGAGATTTCTTTCAGGTCGGTATTGCCACCCTTGGCAAAAATATTGTTCTTGGGGTCCTTGGCAATCGCCTGCAGCAGGCCGTCACGTACTATACGGGGCTGTGTACCGTGCGGATCGTGGCAGTGGATACATCCAACCGGGTTGTTGGTATCCTTGGCCACATCGACGATGTTGGAGGTACGGTCCCACTTGGCCTTGGGATCCTTGTCGCCCATAAACTTCCATTTAAGGATATGGTCGGAGGTCTTGCACTGGATGCAGGTGGGGTTGCCGGCCATCGCGGTTTCCTTGAGCTTGTAGTCCTTACCCTTGTCGGTCAGCACGTCCCAGGTTTTGCCTGTCTTGTCAATCCCCTTCCAGCCGTCCTTGAACTGGAAGCGACCACCCTGGAAGCGGTCAACGGCAAACTGATCGATGACCATGAAAGCATGTCCTCGCGGCTCATTGTGCTCGAATGTAAAACCATAGGGAGCCAGCAGCTTGTCCTGCATCGGCGAACGGCCGGTCGGAACGCCCTTTTCCTTGCGGGCGCCACCGTCACGGTTGACGTTAAAAAAACTTTCCATCTGGTTTTTGTGGCACTTGCCGCACAGCGCCTGATCGATGATCGTGACCGGCTTGTTCTTCTCCGGATCCTGCATGTGGGCATCCATCTTGTCATGACAGGTCTTGCAGGAAAGCTTGGCGTGCTTCGAGCCCTCCTTGAGCGCCTTGACCTCTTCGTGGCACTCGTAACATTTTGCCCGTCCATCGTTCGCCACTTTGGCGGCCGGCTTGCTCTTGGCGGCAGTTGTCATTGCAGGCAGCGACAGCAAAGCTGCCGCTCCGGCAATGGCTGCTGCAAAGGCCAGATTTTTCTTCAGCATGTTGTATCTCCTTTCTCTGGTGGTATTTCTGCTGGATGTGCAGACATTGATTGTGAGTTTATGCGAGACTGCATCCTGATCGCCTTGGGAGTCACCGGGCAGACATATTCACAGGTGCCGCAGCCGGTGCAAAGAAGTGCATTGATCCTGACACCGACACCTGGTATCAGTCTGATCGCCTGTGATTCGCAGCGCTCAACGCAGGCGAAACAGCCGCTGTTTTTTGCCAGGCAATGGTCATTTCGGGCCACGGCCACCCGGCTATCTCCCGGCGTGGCCACGAAATCCGCCACATCCGGAACATCTTGCACTTCGGGCGGCGAATCTCCGGATGCCTTCAGGGCATTGCTGACCGAGCAGACCGCTTCCCCTAGCGAGAGAAGGCTTTTCTTGAAAAAATCCTTGCGGCTGATATTCATTTTTTCTTCTTCTTTTCTTTTTCTTTCTTCTCCCGCTTCATTTCCCTTATCTCTCCCTGGGCATGGCATCCGGTGCAGGACAGGCGGACCGCATGGGGTGAAAGAGGCGCTCCATGAAGACCGGTTCTATGGCAACCGAGACAGTACTCACCATTGGAGGTATCCTCGATACGGTGCGGTATCATCGGCGGAGCATCCTCGGCATACTCGGCATCCCCGGAATAGTTTTCCGGCTCGTCGGCACCGGCAACAACCGGGATCGCCAGCAGCGCGACAAGAGACATAACGGCACAACAGCGGAGCAACATTCTCATGTAAGACCTCCTTGAATTGAAATTGCTATTTATACCAGACATT
>JAURXC010000149.1 GCA_030654645.1 Deltaproteobacteria bacterium
TTATAGCAGGGGGCTGTTTTTACACAAGAAGCATCCAACAAAAAACGCCGCTATTAGCGGCGTTTTCAGATGCATATTCCGAGACGGGTGAGATTATGCTTTGGCCACTGTTACAGCCAGCGGAGAGGATTTCTGTCCCGAAAGCAGATTGACCTGCGGATCCCTGTAATGGGACGGGACGAACAGGTCACCGCGCTGCTGGTTGGCGGAGGGGCGCGCCTTGAGCGTGATGCTGGCACTGTCGGAGGTGACTTTCAGCATATCACCGGCAGCAACGCCCAATGCTGCCGCATCTTCCAGCGACAATTCCAGATAGGCTTCACCGGCCACCAGCATGTTATTCTCCGACCAGGTGGTCATGGAGCCGTTGTGGTGCAGCAGTGAACCGATCTTCAACGTGAAGGGGCGTGACAACTGCGGCAGCGCAACCGGTTTAAGCGGAGCAAACTGCGCTTTTTCGGTCCGGTTCTTGACACGGCCCATCCGGCAACCGTCATGGTCGCAGGTTTCACTGTAAAGTCCGGTCAAGGAAGTTATTTCATGGTGCAGTTCATCAAATGTCATCGGTGTCAGCGCAACCACCGGAGCGATCAGCGCGTGCAGTTTCATCAGGATTTCGGCATCGGTGCGTGATTCGCCGGCCGGTTTGACGGCGGCGCTGAAGCACTGCACCCGGTTATCCGCCGAAGTGAACGAACCGGCCTTCTCCGCGCCGGTTGCCGCCGGCAGGATGATATGCGCCAGACGGGCGGTATCGGTCAGGAAGATATCCTGGACCACCAGCAGTTCAAGCTTCTGCAGCGCCTTCAGTGTACGGTTGCGATCCGGGAGGATATGCAGCGGATCGCTTCCCATCACATAGAGAGCCTTGATCTGGCCGGACTCGATCGCCTCGATAATCTGGAACAGGTCTTTGCCGGGCGTTGCTGGAATGGTACATTTCCAGGCTGCGCCGAATTTGGCTGCGGCATGTTCATAGGTGTGGTAGCCGGGCAGGTATTCGGGACAAATACCCATATCCAGCATGCCCTGGGTATTGTTCTTTTCGTCCAGCGGATAGATTCCGGCTCCATCGGCACCGGTAGCTCCGGTCAGCAGCGCCAGGTTGACGGAGGCCGTCACAGCGTTCTTCATGTCGGCGGAACGGATCACGTCAAAGCCGTACAGCACCGCGGTGCTGCCGCCATTGCAGATCAGGCCGGCGGCCTCGCGCAGCTGTGCCTCGGAAACTCCGCAGGCCCCGCTAATTTTTTCGAAGGACAGCCCCTCAAGCGATGACTTCAGGCTGTCAAAGCCCTGAACATTTGCTGACTTGCCCTCCAGACCTTCGGCCAGGATGGCCTTGTTGAGGCCGGCCACCAGCCAGGCTTCACTCCCCGGACGGCACTGCAGAAAGGCGTTGGCGTACTTGTTCAGCGATGTGCCGCGGCTGTTGGCCAGCACCAGCCTGGCATCGTTCTTGGTTACGGCCTGGATCACGCGGTAGGCAAATCCGGCCGATTCACCCTTCAGATCGGCGCCGATCACCACTACCGCGCTGGCCTTCTCGATGGCGTTCATGTCGAAGGTGCCGCCGCTGTAACCCAGCAGTTCCCATTGCAGGATCTGGGACGGCAGATAGCCGAGACGCGCCTCGGAATCGATGTTGTTGCTGCCCAGCGCTCCGCGGAATAATTTCTGGAACAGGTAGTTTTCTTCGTTGGTGACGCGCGGCGAACCGATACCGGCAACGGCACCGCCACCAAGTTCCTTCAGCCTGGCCGCTACGCTGCCCAGCGCCTGCTCCCAGGTGACCTTTCTCTGGTCGCTGCTGCCCTCACGCATCATCGGCGATGTCACGCGGCCCGGCGAATTGAAGGCGGCATAGCCGAAACGGCCGTTTGCGCACAGGTTGCCACGGTTATAGGTTTCATCGGAGCTGGTCACGCGATCGATGCGGCCGTTTTTGGCGTGGTATTCGATCTGGCAACCTGATGAACAGAAAGCGCAGACGCCCGGAGTAACATCAAAGGCCCAGGGGCGGCCGCGAAACTTGAACGGCTTACTGATCAGGGTACCGGTCGGGCAGGCGTTGATACAGTTGCCGCAGAAGTCGCAATCCAGCGGCTCGCCGCTGATCGTGTCGATAATGGTGCGGTCGCCGCGATCAACTATTTCGATCGCCTCCCGCCCGACTATCTCACGGCAGACCTTGACGCATTTTTCGCAAAGGATGCAGCGGTTCGGGTCACTCTCCAGCAGTTTCCAGTCATAACGGATCGGCAGGCGTTCAAGTTCGGCGCCGAACTTGTTCTTGTCAACCTGCAGGCCGTAACAGTTGTCCTGCAGGTCGCATTCGCCGGCCGCGTCGCAAACCGGGCAGTCCAGCGGATGATTGACCAGCATCAGCTCCAGCGTGTTCCTGCGAATCTGTTCAAGCGCAGGCGTGGAGGTCGTCACGTTGATGCCGTCCTTGACCGGGGTATTGCAGGCGGTCATGGGACGCTCGACACCCTCGACCTCGACCACGCATATCCGGCAGGCGCCGGTGGTGGAGATCTTCTTCAGCCAGCAGAGGGTCGGGATCTTGATCCCCAGTTCCGTTGCAGCGTCCAGGATGGTGGTGCCCGTGGGCACCGTTACCTGTTTTCCGTTGATAGTCACTGTTGCCGTTTTTTTCTCGCAGGACTCTATATGTGCCATGCCGTTATATCTCCATTACCGCATCGTTATTTTTGTTATGCCGGGTAAAAACAACCGCAAACACCGAACCTATACAGCCACCATTGCCATGCGGTAGCATCTCAGACAACGGTCGGCTTCGGTCTGGGCGGTGCTGTCGCTGAAACCGAGTTCAACCTCACGATAATTGCCCTTCGCTGCCCGCTCGCGACCATGAATTTCTTTCTGGCCGGCACGATTGACGGAATCCAGCCAGGCCACTTTTTCATTCTTGTCGTAGACACCCAGATAGGTCAACAGGTCGTCAAAGATATCCTGCTCGCTGAGATAGGCCTTACCCTCTTCCAGCCAGCGCTGTATCACCAGTGCTGCACGGTGGGCGTTGCCGACGCAGGCAACAACCGTCAGAGGTCCGATTTCGGCATCGCCCCCGGCAAACACGCCGTCACAGTCGGTGATCAGCGAACGGGAAAGCATATTGCCCATACCGTCCTTGAGATCTTTTCCGGCGGCATCCTTGAGCGGCAGAAACTTGGTAACGACCGTGTTCCACTTGGTAATGTCGATGCCCATGTCGGGCGGAATAAAGCCCAAGTCCGGATCCTGGCCGATGGCCGGGATAACCGTGTCGCACTCAACCACGAACTCGCTGCCCGCAACCGGTTCCGGCCTGCGGCGACCGGAAGCATCCGGCTCTCCCATCGCCATGCGAACGCATTCGACGCCGGTTACCTGTTCCTTGTCATCGACGATGATCCTGGTCGGAAGCACCTGGAATTCAAATCTGACCCCTTCTTCGTCGGCGCCGTCAACTTCCCAGGAATCGGCCGGCATCTCCTTGCGGGAGCGACGATAGAGCAGGATCGACTCTTCGGCGCCTTCACGCAGCGCCACACGCACACAGTCGATAGCGGTGTTGCCGCCGCCGACCACGCAGACCTTCTTGCCCATGCCGGTCGGGCGTCCCATGTAAGCCTCGCGCAGGAAGTCGATACCGCCCGAGAGGAAGCCTTTGTAGCCCTTGTCCTCGCCCTCGACACCCATCGGCTTGGAACGGTGCGCGCCTGGAGCCAGGAACACGGCGTTGTATTTCTGCTTCAGTTCCGGCAGCGAGATATCCTTGCCAACCCGGCAGTCGTAGATGATTTCAACGCCCAGCGACTGGATGATGTCGATGTCACGTTGCAGGATCGTACGCGGCATGCGGTAAGCCGGTATGCCGACGGCAATCATGCCTCCGCCGAACCCTTCAGGCAACGCCTCGTATATGGTACACTGATAACCTTCCAGCGCCAGGTAGTAGGCGGCGGCCAGGCCGGCCGGACCGGCGCCGACGATTGCCACGGTCTTGTTCTTTTTGGCCTTGGGCACCATCGGCGGAGTCAGATTGTGCAGACGCTCGTAATCCGACGCGGTACGTTTCAGCACCATGATATTGATCGAGTCATCGACGTTCTTGCGACGACAGGCGGTTTCGCAGGGATGCGGACAAACCCGGCCGCAGACCGACGGCAGGGGCATGTTCTCGCGGATCGTCGCCAAAGCCTCGCCATACTGGTAATTGCGAAGCTCTTCGACATACTTGGGGATGTCGATGTGAGCAGGGCACTTATCCATGCAGGGAGCGGTAATCTTGTGAATGTATTTTGCAGGCTCGGCATTGGGACCGCAGGCACTGTTTATATAGGCCATGAAATCGGAACGGTAATGCTTGACCGCATCGAAAACCGGCACAGTCGCACTCTGACAGAGGGTGCACTTGCAGTTTTTCAGCAACTCGGCCAGGTCTCCGACCGTATCCAGGTCAGCCTCGCTCGCCTTGCGCTCCAGCACTTTCTGGAACAGGTCCATCAGTACCTTGGTGCCCTTCTTGCCTGGCGTACAGCGGCCGCAACAGTACAGGGTCTGAACACGCTTCATGTACTCGGCGGTCATTGCCGGCACATCAACGTACTTGTCGAACAGGATGATTCCGTCCCATCCCATGAACGCCCGCAGCGGACGCTCACCGTCAAAGGCAACCGGCAGACGATAGCTGACCGCTTTCGGTTCTCCGGAAACATTTCTGTTGTCTACTACATCACCGCCCCACGTGGAAAAGATGACCTGTGCCACATAAACCTCCGAAACCAACCCTGAAACGACGGGTTAAGTACCTGCTTTTATTAAACAATACTACTACTTGTAATTGTATACAGTATGCATGATTATCACAATAACATCCCAAAAATCAAGGAAAAAACTGTTGATATTCCAAAGTACTCACAACTAATTTTATCTTTCCAGCCAGAGCCTGTATGTTTAACAACACATTAAATAATTTTTTTATTACGCTGGAGTACTGAAAATAGCTTCTAGCTTACTAATGTGATGTGTATAATCGTCAACTCATATTCATTGCCACAGATATGGAGGCCATAGACCCATGACTACCATTACTTCCCTTGATACGGCATTCAGCTCGCTTTTTGAAACCAATATGGGCATTCGCGCCGGAGAGAGGGTGCTGATATTCAGCGACACGATCCGCGCTAACGAGAACGTGTCGCCATCGGATCTTGATCGCCGCACCAGACTGAACGCAACCGCGCGCGCCGCGGCCGAATACGCCTCGGCAAAATTTGGGCGAGGGACCTTCGAGGAGTTCCCCTCCACGTCGGCATCCGGTGTCGAACCGCCACTGAGCCTCTGGAACGCAACCTTCGGAGACGAGACTGTTACGACGCTGGAAACGGCCGGACTGCTGACGAAACTGCTGTGCAAATCCGCCTCGCCGGAAGAAATTGCCATCGCCAGGGAGATTGTCCTTTCCCGCAAGGATTCCGTCGTTGACATCATCATCGCGCTCTCGAACAACTCCACCAGCCACACCCGCTACCGCGCCCTGGCCTGCGCCGCCGGTTGCCGCTTCGCCAGCCTGCCGCATTTCGACCCGGACATGTTCCACACTTCCATGACCGTGGACTGGAACCGGCTGGCCGATCGCACCGCGCGACTGGTGGAGGCTGTCAACCGGGCCGAATGGATCAGGGTCACCACCCCCAACGGCACCAATATGAATATATGTAAACTGGGACGCCAAGCCAAGGGAGATGACGGACTGCTGACCGCTGACGGAAGTTTCGGCAACCTGCCGGCCGGCGAAGCTTATCTGGCACCGCTGGAGGGCAAAAGCCACGGCGTGATGGTCATAGAATGGGGGCCGACCCGCAAGCTGGACGATCCGCTGCGGTTGACGGTCGAGAGCGGTGTGGTAGTCGGAATCGAGGGCAATGACAGCCACCGCGAAAAACTGGAAGCGCGGTTTGCCGAAAACCCGAACTGCCGCAACATCGCCGAACTGGGCATCGGCACCAACGACAAGGCCAGCCGCCCCGACAACGTGCTGGAAGCGGAGAAGATCCTGGGCACGATTCACATCGCGCTGGGAGACAACACCGGTTTTGGCGGAGCGGTCAGCGCCCCCTTCCACGAGGACTATGTATTCTATCAGCCGACGCTGACGGCAATCATGGCCGACGGAGAAGAGAATATCATCATTGATGGCGGCAAGTTACTGATATAGATATGCGGCATCCGCAGCTCGGATGGCGGCAGTGAGCACACCTCGACCGTAGCGCTTCACATTAAACCCGGTTTTCTAAGCACCACGGGACACCCCATGCGAAAATTCAACGGTAATCTGAGCCTTATGCCACTTGCGGACCTGATCCAGTGGGCCGATAACAGCAAACGCTCGGGTACGCTTGTCATCAGCCAGCATGGGCGGCAGAAGAAGTTCTATATACAGGAGGGCAAGATCATCTTCATCTGGTCCAACTGCGAGGGAGAACATTTCGGCGGATTTTTCAAGGAACGGGCCGATATCAGCCAGGAAGAGCTCGACAACGCCTTTACCGATTCCGAATCCCTCGGCCTGCCGTTTATCGGATACCTGCTCTCCAGGAATATTTACACCAAAGTACAGTTGGAAGAGATTCTCAAGCGAGCCGCCGAAGTCGTCCTGACCAGTGCCCTGAAATGGGATACGGGCATCTTCGAATTCACCGACGATCTGCCCAGGTTCGTGCTGAACAGCCCGGTCAGGCTCAACTCGATCCAGGTGCTGCTGGAATCGGTGCGCCACTTTGATGAGGACCGCCTGGGCGACCAGGTTGATGCCGACAAGGTACTGGATGAGATCGAGGAGCACATACAAGAGGGAAATTTCGATCTGCCCCCCATTCCGGATGTGATGCTGCAGATTGCTGAAAAGATCGACAACCCGACCATCTCGATCGATGAAATCATCGAATGCATCACCGACCAGATCCTGGTCTCAAAAATCCTCAGGATCTGCAATTCGGCCTACTACGGGCACCGTGTCCATATTTCAGGCTTGAAGGAAGCGGTGATCTTCATCGGCTTCAAATCGTTGATGAGCATTGTCACCGTGCATGCCATGAGCAGCTTCAGCCCGCGCAACGACAGGGAGATCAGGAAGGTTCTGCAGCACTGCCTGGTGTGCGGCATGATCGCCCGCCAGATCACCAGGGACATGGGCGGCAACTACGAGCTGGCCTTTATCTGCGGCCTGTTGCACGACATCGGCAAGACGATTCTGCTGGATATGCTGGGGGATTACATGCTGCTGCCGGAAGCCAGGGAGAAGCTGATCGAGCAGCACCATGCCGAGGTTGGCTACCTGCTGGCCGACAAGTGGAACTTCGGCGACGACATCAAGGAAATCATCCGCCACCACCACAATCCGGAGCGCGCCATCCGCAATCCGAGCCTGGCGGAGGTGATCAGCCTCTCCAACGCCATGGCCGACCTGAACTGCCAGCCGGAAGAGATCATGGACATGACCTTCACCAGCCTGGAGCTGAGCCAGATCAGCATCGACGACCTGTTGCAGCAGGTAGACAAGCTCGACCAGGAAGCCTGCGAGATAGTAAGCCTATAGGGTTACTTCTGCACCCATTTGCCATTCTGCAACTGCATCCACCAACCCGGCTTCGCTGCTTCGCGTTTTGTTTCGGCATAGGTAGCCGCGGCTTTGCCCATGGTCTGGTCCAGCGCGGCCTTGGTCGCTTCCTGTTTGGTGATTTTCAATATCGCCTTTGCCATGCTGCTGATGACGGTCTTGCGGCTCCTGTTTTCCGCGCTGACCAGCGCTTCATCCGCGGCGCCGGCTTTCGTCTTGTCCCGCACCGTCACCAGACCCTGGCTTGTCAATCCAACCGCACCGCTGTTAAACAGAGCGCCCAGAGCAGACTGCCGCTGGCTCATTTCAGCATAGGCGGCAGCAACCTCCGGCATGCTTCCCAATTCTATTGCCAGATCATCACCACTCTCGGCCGCATGGGCAACGGAG
>JAURXC010000150.1 GCA_030654645.1 Deltaproteobacteria bacterium
AAACTCTACATGGGTACCGTCCGCAAGATCATGGACTTCGGCGCTTTTGTGGAAATCATGCCGGGCACCGATGGACTGGTTCATATCTCCGAACTGGATACCACCAGGGTCAAGGTAGTTACAGACATCATGAACGAAGGTGACAAGGTTCTGGTCAAATGCATCGGCATTGACAAGAACGGCAAGATCAAGCTGTCCCGCAAGGAAGCGCTTGGTTTCAATCCGGACGGATCGAAAGCCGCGGCAGAGTAATTAAAGCAGACGCAATTTAAATTAATGTGTTAAAAGGCGGAGCCGGTCATGGCTTCGCCTTTTATTTTACCGGAAGTTGAGGCATAGTATCCGTTACCCAAGTAACCGGAGGTGAGCATGAAAAAAAGTCGTCTGGCGGCGATAGACATTGGTACCAACTCGATCCGTTGCATCGTGGTGGAAGTCGATTCTCAGGGACGCTTCATGGTTCTGGATGATGAAAAGGCCACCGTTCGCCTGGGTGAGAATATGGCCGCGAGCGGCGCCATATCACCTCCTGCTTTTGCGCGGGCTGTTGACGCGATGTCGCGCATCCGCAAGTTGATCGACGGTCTGAAGGTGACAGAGGTCGAAGCTGTTGCAACCAGTGCTGTAAGAAGTGCATCCAATGGTGTTGAACTAGTTGAAGTTCTTACCAGGGAGCTTGGTCGGGAGATACGGATAATATCAGGAGAGGAAGAGGCCGAACTGGTTGCGATATCGGCGCGTCACAACTTTGATATGAGCGGCAAGCGTTACATGATCATCGATATCGGCGGGGGCAGTGTCGAAATCATGAGCGCTGTTGCCAATCTTGTCGAGAGTTGCTATTCGCTGCAACTGGGTGCGGTCTTGATGACCGACCGTTTTCTTCTGTCCGATCCGGTAAAAGAAACTGAAATTGACAAGCTCAGGCGTCATGTCAGGGTAGAACTTAAAAATATATTTATCGACGAAAAGCCGATTGTGCAATCCTTCATCAGTTCAGGCGGCACCATAACCGCACTGGCAAGCATGGTCATGAGTATGCGCCGGCAGGCTTTCTCGTCGCTGCACGGTTTTGAGGTGCTGCGTTCCGAAATCGTTCATCTGCTTGCGATGCTGGTGCGTAAGGACATCAAGGCACTCAGAAGCGTACCTGGGCTGAATCCGGACCGGGCGGACATCATCGTGGCCGGTCTGGTGGTAATCGACGAGCTGATGAAATTCTTCTCAGCCAACATAATGCTGGTAAACGAACGTGGTATCCGCGAGGGATTGATTATCAGGTGCATGAAACGACTGCAGCTTTTGCCGGAATCCTCGGTACAGCGTACCTGGAAAGCTTCCGTGATGGAATTTGCCCGTTCATGTCACTTTGACGAACCACATTCCCGGCATGTCGCCAAGATTGCGTTGAATATATTCGACGAACTTGCAAAAGAATTCAAACTCAAAAAAACCGACCGGAAGCTGCTGGAAGCAGCGGCCCTGCTACATGATGTCGGTTATTTCATAAGCTACAACAGTCACCACAAACACTCGCATCACCTGATCCGCCATGCGGATCTATTCGGGTTCACCCCGCGAGAGCGCGAAATGACAGCGCTGATCGCACGCTACCACCGGAAATCTCTGCCAAAAAAGAAGCATGACGAGTTTGCGCGACTGGATGCAAAAGACCAGCTGATTGTGTGCCAGTTGGGTGGCATACTCAGGTTGTCCGACGGCCTTGACCGTCGCAGGAGCGGACTGGTTGAAGTCGTTGCGCTCCGGCACGATGTTTCGGCATACAGATTGCGTCTGCTCGGAACCGAAGACATATCGGTGGAGATATTCGGTGGAAACGCTAAAAAAGACCTGTTCGAGAAGTCCTTTGCAGGTAACGTGGTTTTTGAGTGACTTGAACTGCACAATCAAAAATATCGCCCAAAATCTCCAAGCCTTACAGACCTGATCAGTTGCAGAGAATTTTCATGAGACTGCTTGATATTACCGGGATTCAAAACAAATGATAAAACCGTCCAACTATCGAATACTTATCGTTGATGATGAGGAAGGAATCCGCTATACGCTCGGATTGCTGTTGAAAAAGGAAGGTTATCTGGTTGATGCCGCCGCCAATTTCAACACTGCTCTGGAATCTCTTCAATCAGAGAAATATGATCTGGCGTTTATCGACATCATGTTGAGCGGCGAATGCGGCATCGGCCTGCTGAAGTACATTAAATCCTGTCATCCCGAAATGCAGGTAGTCATGTGCACCGGATTCCCAAAGATAGAGTCGGCTGCAGAAGCTGTTCGACTGGGGGCATTCGATTACATCACCAAGCCGATTCGGCATGAAACATTGCTGTTGGTAACCCGGCATGCCCTTAATACCAAAGTTATCAACGATGAACGCGAACTTTACCGCGCCAACCTGGACGCAATATTCCATTCGATTTCCGATTCTATCATCATGGTAGACAGGGAGGGAAGGTTGTCTCAATTCAATGCAACTGCCGAGCATGTCTGCGGTTATGAAAGCGATATGATCGGTGATGATGCCGTTTTACTCGATATGGGTTGCGGAGGAGGGTGTCGTAAAGCGCTGCTGGAAACATTGCAATCCAAAACCCCCAGAGTTCTTAACCGCATTGAATGCAGTAAGTCTCAAGGCATATCCCGCATAGTCAGCATCAACATGAACCCTATCACGGAAGTTGACGGCTCGGTCAGGGGGGCCGTGGCGGTAATTCGCGATGAAACGCAGCTGGCCACCATGGAACGTACGCTTAAAAAACGCGGGCATTTCCATGGATTGATCGGCACTTCCGAACCGATGCAGAAGGTCTTTTCATTGATCGAGGCGCTGGCCGATGTGCCGACTACCGTACTGATCAATGGTGAAAGCGGCACCGGCAAGGAACTGGTGGCG
>JAURXC010000151.1 GCA_030654645.1 Deltaproteobacteria bacterium
GTCAGGCATGACCGTGGCTTTTCGGATCAGCTGGACAGGGCCACTTCAGCGGAAAACCATGAAACCGTCACCAGCGAGAAAGCCAGGGCAACGGCCGAATCGCTGACCCTGCAGATGCTCCAGACATCGCTTTCGCTGTCCAGTGACGCTCAAGCCGACTCCACAGCGTTTCACTCTCTTGACAATCCGCTTTCATCCACCAGCGCCCTGATGCAGGCCTACCGTGCCAGCATGGCCGAAGCGGCGGATAATCCAGCCTCCGCTTCCCCCCCGGCAATTTCGCAGCTTGACGACCTGCAGGCTGCTGCTCCACGGAGAGAGAGCACATCTTCCAACCGCAACAGTGACTGGCTGGACCCGATCATAGCCAAGGCATCCCGGCGCTACGGCGTAGATACCAGTCTGATCAAAGCTGTCATCAAGGCCGAGAGCAATTTCAATCCCCAGGCGGTCTCACACGCCGGAGCACGCGGCCTGATGCAGCTGATGCCAGCAACAGCCCGCTCATTGGGCGTCAACGACTCGTTTGATCCCGAACAGAATGTAATGGCCGGCACCCGTTTCCTGGGCGATCTGCTGCAGCGCTACAATGGCGACCTGGATTCGGCCCTGGCAGCCTACAACTGGGGACCGGGCAACGTGGACAAACGCCCGGACCGCCTGCCGCGCGAAACCCGCGACTACCTGGTCAAGGTTAAACAGCATTACTCTTCCTACAGCGCCTGATTCAAATCTCCATTTTTCACCATTCACTGCTTGCATCTCACCGATCCGAAGTGTAAAATCCAACACCATTTTTGACCCCCCAGCCACCAACGAGGACTCCCCATGGCTTCACTCTATATCGTCGGCACCGGCCCAGGAGCGATCGAACACCTGACCGATGCTGCCAGGCAGGCAATAGCGTCGTCTGAAACAATCATCGGCTATGACAACTACATCGAACTGGTACGTCCACTGCTGGAAGGCAAGCAGGTGGTATCCACCGGTATGATGCAGGAAGTCCAGCGTTGCCGCGAAGCCATACGCCGCGCTCGCGAGGGAGAAACGGTTGCCCTGGTTTCGGGTGGCGACTCAGGAATCTACGGTATGGCCGGCCTGGTACTGGAACTGATCGAAATCGACACGCAAGAGAACCCCGCCTCCTCCCAGCCTGTCGTCAGGGTGATTCCGGGCATATCGGCGGTACAAGCCGCGGCGGCACTGCTGGGCGCGCCGCTGATGCACGATTTCGCCGTCATTTCATTATCCGACCTGCTGACCCCGCTGGATCTGATCAAGAGCAGAGTGGACGCGGCCGCCCGGGCTGATTTCGTGATCGCGCTATATAACCCGCGCAGCAAGAGTCGCCGAACCCAGATAGAGGAGGCGCGACGGATCATTCTTGCCCATCGCCCGGGCGGCACACCGGCCGGGATTGTTCGCAACGCCTGTCGTGAGGATGAATCGATCAAAGTGACAACCCTTGATCAGCTGCTCGATCACGAAATCGACATGTCCAGCATCGTCCTGATCGGCAACAGCAGCAGCTTTGTGGACCACCAGGGACGCATCGTGACGCCGCGCGGCTATTCCGGCAAGTATGGAACGACCGCACCACCGGAGACCTTGACCGAACAGGAACCGCTTCCGCAACCGGGAGCGCTGATGTTTTGCGGCACCGCCTCCGACGTGGGCAAATCGATCATCACCGCCGGTTTCTGCCGACTGCTGCTCAAGCACGGCTTGACCGTCGCCCCCTTCAAATCGCAGAACATGTCACTCAACTCGTACGTAACCCCCGAGGGGGGCGAGATCGGCCGGGCCCAAGCTGTCCAGGCCCAGGCCTGCGACATCAACCCCCATACGGACATGAACCCGGTGCTGCTCAAGCCGAACTCCGACACCGGTAGCCAGATTGTTATTCAAGGCCGGCCGGTGGCTAACATGTCCGTAACCGAATACGACGCGTATAAACCGACCGCTTTCGCCAAGGTTTGGGAGAGTTTCGATCGTCTCAGACAGGCATACGAATTCATTGTGATCGAGGGAGCCGGCAGCATCGCCGAAATAAACCTGAGAGACAACGACATCGCCAATCTCAAAGTAGCCAAGATGGCCCGCTGTCCCGCAATATTGGTGGCGGATATCGATCGGGGAGGCGTGTTCGCCCAGATCGTTGGAACGATCGAACTGCTGGAGCCACTTGAACGAGCCTATATCCGCGGGATCATCATCAACAAGTTCCGTGGCGACCCGTCGATTCTGGCACCCGGCATTGATTTCATCCAGGAGCGTACCGGAATACCGGTATTGGGAGTGCTGCCCTGGTTCACGGACCTGAATCTGCCGGCGGAGGACAGCGTGGTTTTGACCCATCAATCCAAAGTCGTCAATATCATGACCGGGCATAAGAAGATCCATGTCGGAGTTCTCAAGCTGCCGCGTATCTCGAACTTCACCGATTTCGACCCGCTGGTGAGTGAGCCTGATGTGCGGTTCAGCTATGTCGAGGTACCGGAACATCTGCATAACCTCGACATCCTGATTATCCCGGGCAGCAAGTCAACCATCGCCGACCTGTATTTCCTGATGGAACGCGGGCTGTTCGATGAGATCAAGAATTTCAAGGGGCACATTATCGGCATTTGCGGAGGGTTTCAAATTCTGGGTACACGGTTACTGGACCCGCACAACGTTGA
This sequence comes from Deltaproteobacteria bacterium, assembly GCA_030654645.1. Taxonomy (GTDB): domain Bacteria; phylum Desulfobacterota; class Desulfuromonadia; order Geobacterales; family Pseudopelobacteraceae; genus JACRCG01. Next base: position 2,682 of record JAURXC010000151.1, read on the forward strand.
ATCTTCGATCAAGGAAGCCCAGGGGCTAGACCTGCTTCCCGGAGAAACCGAGCTTCTGCCCGAAAAGGAAACCCATCAGGCGCTGGCCTACCTGAATGAGGCGGGACTGGTAATCGCACCGGAATGCAACGGCGTCATGACCGGCTATGAAATCCATATGGGCAAAACGACCCTGGGAAGCGATATCAGGCCATTCGCCAGAGTCTTCCGGCGCGGCGATGTATCCGTATCCGTTGAGGATGGCGCCGTATCTACGGATGGACGCATCTTCGGCACTTATCTGCACGGCATTTTCGAAAATACCCGCTTCCGTGAGATCTACCTGAACCGTATTCGACTCGAAAAAGGTATGCCGCTGCGACGCGGCACCCAGAAACAACCGCTGCACGATCCGTTTGACCAGCTTGCCGAGCAGCTTGAAAAGCACCTGGATCTACCGAAACTATTCAGAATCTGCGGACTGGCAAGTGACCCAACCTGACCCTCTGGTCATCACACTGGCTCTGCTGCTTGATCTGATCATCGGCGACCCGCGCTGGTTGCCCCATCCGGTAGTGATGATCGGGCATGTGGTTCAGGCGCTTGACAAATGGCTGCGACGTCCATGGCTCGACCTGCGCAACGCGGGTATTCTGCTGCTGCTGTTCACCGCGACCGGTACTGCCGCGGCAACCTGGGCTATTTTATTCCTCCTGGATGTGCTGGATCCGCTGGCCGGGTTTCTCGGAGCCGTGCTGCTCTCCTCCACCTGCCTGGCCGCCCGCTCGCTTCATGTTGAATCGGCCCGGGTCGCCACGGCAATGGCCGCCGGCGACCTGCAGAGCGCCCGTCACCACCTTTCATGGATAGTCGGGCGTGACACGGATCGGCTGGAAGAGGCCGATATCTGGCGGGCGCTGGTTGAAACCGTCGCCGAAAACAGTTCGGACGGCATCATGGCTCCGCTCTTCTGGCTGACAGCCGGTGGACCGGTCGCCGCGATGACCTACAAGGCTGTCAGCACTTTGGATTCTATGGTCGGCTATAAGAACGAGCGTTACCTGCGATTCGGCTGGGCCTCGGCCCGCATGGACGACCTGCTCAACTTCATCCCGGCCCGCCTGACCGCCATGCTGCTGATCATTGCCGCTCCATTGACCGGCTGTTCTGCAACCAATGCGCTTCGTATAACGCTTCGCGACCGGCTCAATCATCCCTCTCCAAACAGCGGCCACCCGGAAGCCGCGGCTGCCGGAGCCCTCGGAATCAGGCTGGGAGGGGCGGCCAGTTACGGCGGAGTTCCTTCATGGAAAGAGCACATCGGCGATCCGTTGCTGCCGCTTGACGAAAAAGCCTATCACGGTATGATCAAACTGATGTATACATCAACACTGCTGATGGCGATACTATGTATAATTGCCGCCTTCCTGCTGCGAGGGATTCATGCCCCATTCCTATGACCACGGCGGAAACATATTCACAGCGGCCCGTTCCCTTGGTGTAGTTCCCGAAGCCGTGACCGACTTTTCAGCAAGCATCAATCCGCTCGGCATGTCCCCGATGACGCGCAAGGCGTTGATATGTTCTCTGGACAGCCTGGTGCATTACCCGGACAGCAACCATATCGAGCTGAAACAGGCGCTGGCCCGCTATCACAACCTGTCGCCAAGCAACTTTGTCATAGCCAACGGCTCCACCGAGCTGATCTATCACCTGCCGGCCATGCTGCCCGGCAAAAAGGCTCTGATCATTTCGCCCTCTTTCAGCGAATACGTCCGTGCCCTGAATCAACACCACTGGGAGATCCAGCACTTTACCCTGACCCCGGAAAGCAATTTCTCGATCGACACCGACAAGCTGCAAAAAGCGCTGGCCGACGACATCGATGTCCTCTATCTCTGCAATCCCGGCAATCCCAACGGCACCCTCAACAACCAGCGAGTGGTCGAACATATCTACAGCCTCTGCCTCGCTGCCGGGACCTTCCTGGTTCTGGATGAAGCCTTCATGGATTTTTGCGAGGAATCATCGGCCAAGCGTCTCGTGGTGCATAGCGACAACGCGATAGTGCTCCGTTCAATGACCAAATTCTTCGGCATCCCCGGACTGCGCCTCGGATATGCGATCGGCAACGCCACGCTGACCGGGCATCTCGACGACATGGGCGGCCCCTGGAGTGTAAACAGCCTGGCACTGGCGGCGGGAACGGCTGCCCTGCAGGACAGCGAGCACAACCGGGACACGCTTGAATTCATTCGCCAGGAGCGCCGCAGCCTGTTCCAGAAACTGGAGCAGTTTCCACAATTAAGGGTCTACCCCTCCAGTGTCAATTACCTGCTGGTAGAAATCAGGGACGGCATCACCGCCAGGGAACTAAGGGAGCGACTGCTGCATCAACGCATTCTGATCCGCGACTGCAGCAGCTTCATGGGACTTTCGGAACGTTTTTTCCGGGTTGCGGTTCGCAGCAGTGAGGATAATCAGCGACTGCTGGAGTGCTTGAAAAGAGTGTTCAAATAAAACCTAACCCTGGCAGATACCCTCAGATCTCCAGTTTATACCCGACCCCATACACGGAATGGATCAACTCCTCGTCCGGAACCGCGACGGCAATTTTCTTGCGCAGTTTTTTGATGTGGCTATCGATGGTGCGGTCAGCCACGATCCGTTCGTCCGGGTAGATATGATCCATCAGCTGCTGTCGTCCGTAGATCCGCCCCGGATTGGCGGCCAGAAACTGCAGCAATTTGAACTCAACAGCGGTCAGATCCATCTCGCGGCCGTTGAAGGATGCCAGGTAGCGGGATTCGTCAAGAATCAGGCCGGCAGCCTTGGTAGTAGCACCGTTGCCTGCCCTGCGCAGGACCGCTCTGACCCTGGCCACCACCTCTCGCGGACTGAACGGCTTGCAGATATAATCGTCAGCTCCCATTTCCAGGCCGAGCAATCGGTCGATTTCTTCGATCCGCGCCGTGGTCATGATGATCGGCACCGTTGAAAAGGAACGAATTTCCCTGCAAATATCCAGCCCCCCCTTGCCGGGAAGCATCAGGTCCAGCAGGATCAGCTCCGGGTTATGCTCCCGCACCCATTCCACTACGATGGTGCCATCCTCCAGACAGCTGGTGCTGAAACCGGCCTGCTGCAGGTAATCCGCCATCACAGCGGCCAGCTTCCTCTCGTCCTCGACAATCAAGATGTTTCCGTTCATAGGCTGCTCCCCGCCAGTGGCAGTATCATCCTGATCCAGACACCGCCAAACTGCGACTGATGTGCTGATATACTCCCGCCATGGGCTTCAACAATGTTGCGACAGATCGCCAGTCCCAGCCCGGCGCCGCCGCTCGCACGACTTCGTGAGGACTCCACCCGATACAGGCGTTCGAAGAGCCTGCCCATCTCCGATTCGCTAACTCCGGGAGCTGTATCCTGAAAATCTATGATGACGTTGCCGTCGTCATATTGCAGCGACACCAGCAGACGCCCCCCGGCGTCGGTATAATTAAGCGCATTATCCAGCAGGTTGCCGAAGAGCTGTCGCAACCGTTCGGAATCACCGAAAAGGTCTGCCACAGCTTCCTTGGGCAGTTCCTCTTCCAGCATGAGTCCCTTGGCCATAAACTCGGGCCGGTGGGCAGCGACCGTTTCCGTCAGCAGGGCTGCCAGGTCCAGCTCGTCTTTTCGATAGGTAAGCGCCCCCACATCGGAAATCGAGAGCTGATAGAGGTCGTCAACCAGTCTTCCGAGTCGCACGGTTTCCACATGCAGCGAGTGAATCGCATCCTGGGTGGGTTGGCGGATACCGTCCTGCAACGCCTCGATCTCGCCCCTCAGAATGGCCAGCGGAGTCCGCAGCTCGTGTGAAATATCCGCAACCCACTGACGCCTGGCCTGTTCGTTTTTTTCCAGCGCCAGCGCCAAGGCATTAAAATCATTTGCAAACTGACCCAGTTCGTCATTTGAGCCCCCAGTAACCCTGACCGAGAACCCGCCCGCCGCCAGCTGGTGAGTCGCCTCGGTCAACTTGCGTAGCGGCCTGACCAGCCGCCTGGCCAACAGCAGCGACAATCCGGCCGCCAGCAGCACGACAACCCCCGCCACCAGAACGAAAGCCAACCTCTGTTCCTTCAAAAAACGCTGTTGAGGGGCATCGGAAATCTTCGTTCTCGGCAGAAGCCCCAGGTATCCGGCAATCTGTCCATGATACCTGAGCGGAGTGGCTTCGCTGCCGACCGGTACTTCAACCTGGCTTATCAGCACTTTTCCATCCCTGTCCAAAAGAAACAGGCGCTGATCAAAGTGACGGGCTAGATGTGGCGGCAATAGTCCGTGTCTACGTTCCTTTACACCACCGGCCGGTTCCGGCGGAGGTTCATCCTGCACTCCGTCCGGCGGTGGCGGCCCTTCAATCGGAAGTGAAGCCATCACCAATTGCCTCCAGCGCTGTGGGTTAAGGCGCAGTTTTTCCCAGCCCTGCTCGTTCCGGTAGTTTTCCTCCAGTTTGCCGGCCAGACGGGAAAGACCGGTTTTTTCGACCGAATTGACATATTTAAGGAACCCGCGCCCAAGGCTCCACTGCATGATCAGAGCTGAACTTACCACCGCTAGACCGGCCGCGGCCAGGATCGCCAGGAACAGTTTATGGGTTACACCGATTTTCATGGATACTCCCAATCAGAAATCTGATTCAGATTTATTTCTATCACAATTGATCCGTCCAAAAAAACTTCCAATCCGGCCTCTCTCAAATTTCCTCATTTCTTCCTCATTTCTTCATCTTTATCCATGCAACCCTGGTTGCACCGCAACCAGGGTTGCGGATATTCATTCTTCACCGGCATTACCCTGCCGACGCAACGGCACTCCCGAAGCGAACGCACTACATTATTGCATATTAATCAGCAAGTTAGCCAAAGCTAAGCAATAATCAGTCAATCAGGCGCTCCCTCAACAGCAGCCACCAAATCCATGCCACAACACCAGCACCGGCTGAATCATGGCAACCATGGTTGTCACATACCCGGTCCGTCCCGTTTTTGCAGATTTTCCAAAATATACATTAATATCTGTTGGTTATATTTTTTTTATAAATTCGGCATGCCAGTTGCTCAACAGGAATGCAGACGCAGCGTAGACAAGAGCTACGATTTGTACAAGATCCGGAGTGACGGATACAGCAGTAAGGATTGTGAAAAACGGTTTCAAGCCGGAAAGGAGGATATTCGAAGGGGCTCCCCCCTGGGTGTGTAGTACGGTGGCTGGGATCTGCTCAGCTCACTGATGAAAAGGTGCCGTAGTGAATCAACCTCAACCAAACAAAAGGAGAACGTATGTCGAGAACAAAAGTTGCCACGAAGTTGAGTGCCTTGCTGGGCGTATCACTGTTTGTTGCTGCCGTTTCTGCCAATGCCGGAACCATCACCGGCTGGGACATGAGTAACGCTACCGTAGCGCCTCCGCCCTACACTGAATTTGTAAAATACAGAAGCACCCTCTACACCAGCACGGCCAAGACTGCCACCAACGGCTATATTGGCTGGGAAGAGTCTGATGTCACGGCACCCGGCATGAAGATTGTCAACAGGGATGATGTCACCGGTCTCAAATGCATCATGACCACCGGCATCAATCCATATGACTTCTCCACCAAAATGTGCTCAGACCCGCTGCAGTCCAGCAAGCGCTGGAAGGTCGGCGGGGTCAATGGCCAGCCGATCGACGTGTACTTCTCCGTTGCAACCGATACACTCACCACCGTCTACAACTCGATGCAGAAGCTGACAGACAATGATGCCAGAAAGTGGAAAGGCTTTAAAGCTGAACTGGGCTTCATGGTCAACGGTGTCTTCACCAAATCCACGTCCCTGGACGGCCTCGGATTCTCCGCCAAAACCGGTAAGTTCTTCACTACTACAACCTCTGCGCTCCAGTCCGCAGAGACGCTGTCGGCTCTCTTTGCCCAGGGCCTGGCCGGACCAGCCGACGCCAATCACCCCACCACCGGTTACTTTGACCCGATCAACCGCTTCAGCTATTTCCTCAATGCAACCGAAGACACGATCGACTCCGGGCTGATCACCTCCAACTACTATGCTCTGTTCGGCGACTGGAACAACCTGTCCGGCGTCCCCTATGCATACTATTATGACGACGATGCCAATCCCAACACCGACAACACCCTGATGGCCAACTGCGACGGCACCTTCACGGTTACCGATCCGGTCACGTACGCTGGCACCTGCAACGGCACCTGGGTAACCTACCGCAGCCAGGCCGGCCTGGATGCCAATGGCGTTGCCTACCC
>JAURXC010000152.1 GCA_030654645.1 Deltaproteobacteria bacterium
GATCCTGCGACTCTGCTCCATACAGGTTTATTTATTGTTAGCGTACCATAAGCAGACTCGGTTACAAGCAGCGAATGGATTGTCGCACTGCTTTAGAAGCACCTGTTTATACCGGCCAAGAGACATGTGGCTATACCGATCTGCAAGAAACAATACTGCGTCTCATTACAAAACTGGTTGACATTTTATCCAGCCTGCTTTATTGATAATAAAAATCAATTTCATAGCGAGTGAGGGCTCATGCTTTTACCAGACCCAGAACCCTTTAAACACAATCAGTCTTTTCAGCATTTTCCACGGAATATGCTCGAAAATTTTAAAGACCCTCTTGACTGTCTGACCGCACATCTGGTGCTTGAATGTTCCGCGGTACTGGCCGGGGTCAAACCTGCCAGTTTGATCTCCCTCGTCAATCGCACCCGTCCCTGCGGGCGGAATTTATACCAGCTTTGGCAGCTTCATCACGAGGATCTTGCACACCGCCTTTCCGATCTCACCTTGGTAATACTGCAGAACAGGCCACAAGCTGTACTGCTGTTATGCTACAACCATAACCACCTCGAGCGCCATCTGGCCCATGGCGGCATCCGCACCCTGCTGCACAAAGCCGGATACGAAGCCGGCGCATCGTGCACAACACTTGTAGACGAGTTGAGTAACCGCATTGCCAGCAACGGTTCCTTTCCCCATGAGATCGGCCTCTTTATCGGTTATCCGGCCAAGGATGTCGCAGCCTTCATGGGACTGGTCAAACTCCCCTTTTCCTGTCAGGGCCCCTGGAAGATTTACGGCAACCCGGAACGAAGCCTCGCCCTCGCGGAACAATACCGCTGCTGCCACCAGAGGGTGAGCACCATCCTGGCAACAGGCAATCGAACAGTGCTCGAATTGGCTTGTTCTAAGCATCCTTTTTTTTGCCAGCAGATTGATAATGACTGTCAATATCCTGCCAGACATAATTGACACAACGACACCCCGACAGAGGAGATACACTCATGAAAAGAGTTTTCGCGGCCGCGGCCCTTGCCGCACTGGCATCAATCCCGGCACAAGCAGATGAAATCAGCTGGAACGACACTATCAATCCAATATTCGAAAAACACTGTATCGCCTGCCATGGCAGCGATGCTCCCGAATATGCTGCTTTCAAGAAGGATAAGGCAGCCTGGCTCAAGAAGGGGAGCGGCATGAGGATGGAAACTTACAGCCATCTGGTTTCTTTTGTCGGCTGGCCCAACAGCGGTGCGCTGATGAGAAGGCTAGATGACGGCAAGGGTTCAAAGGACGGAAAACCGGGCAACATGTACCTGCACCTTGGTGCTGACGAACAGGAACGGCAGACCAATCTTGCCATTTTCAAGCAGTGGGTTGGCAACTGGAATTTGAAAAAGTGGAGCGAAGTTTCCAAGAGCGAACTTAATAATCTCAAGGTTAAATACTGACAGAAGACGGGATAATTCTCCAATGGCACATAACACTATAACAAGCACGGAACTCTTTGGCGGTTCCCACGAGATTGTTATCATGCATGATGGATTGCCATACCGACTCCGAATAACTAAAAACAACAAACTGATACTCACGAAGTAACTACAACAACCATCAGCCAGCCACAGGTGCTCCCCCCACCACGCAGCCAGCCAGAAACACTACTCACACAAAAGGAGAATGTTCATGGCTGTGCTGCGTACCACTACAATTGCGCTTTCGCTTTCAATGATAATCGTCGGTTCTGCCCTGGCCGGGCCGCCACTGGCCACCGACGACGCCGGTACGGTGGAGGCCGGCAAACTCGAGATCGAGCTGAACGGCTCTTACAGCGATGACAGCGAGACGGCTTTCGGTGTTACCACCAGGTGCAACAGATCGGCTGCCGAATTGAAGGTCGCAACCGGACTGTACAAAAATCTGGGGATCTCCGTGGCGCTCCCCTACAACATCAACGAGCGGGTCAGGGAAGACGACCGACTGGTCGGCCGCAGCGACGGCTTTGGCGATATGACTCTCGAAATCAAATACGCCCTGGCCGAACTGGCCAGCATCAGCTTCGCCATCAAGCCGGCCGTCATCATCCCAACCGGCAAATACAGCGCAGGTCTTTCCGAAGGGCGCTGGCAGTTCGGCGGAACCCTGATCGCAACCAGGGAATTCGAAGATGGCAGGTACGCCCTGCACGCCAACCTGGGATACCAGCATCACGATTACCGCACGGCCGAACTCAGGGAGGATACGCGCAGCGATATCTGGTCCGGCTCCCTCGCCGGTGAGATGGAAGTGGCAAAGGGGTTGTTTGCCGTGGCCGACTTCGGACTGGCCGGCACGGCTGACAAATCCACCAGTCAGCTGTCGGCCTGCGCCCTGACCGGAATACGTTACGAAATCAACGATCATCTGGATGTAAATGCCGGGGTCAAGCTTGGCCTGACCAGGCCGGAAGACGATCTGACGGCCATCTACGGGATCGTACTGAAGTATTAAAATCAACACGGGAGAACTGATGATGACACTTGGATTGGTAAGCTGCGGCGAACGGTGCGAAATCGTTGAAGTCAGGCATTGCGGCGGATGCGGTGGTAATTGTCACGACGACAAACACAAACTCGGGCACGCCCGTGGTGGCAAACAGCACAGCACGACCCGGGCCGAGGAGATGGGACTCAGGGCCGGCAAACGGGTCGAGATGCTGAAAAACGACGGCAACCTGCTGCTGTTGCTGGTGGATGACGCGCGCATCGCAATAGATCGACGCATGGCAATGAAAATAATGGTGAGGAGAACAACAGATGAATCTGGCACAGCTTAAACCGGGGGAAAAGGGCACAATCTCCGCCATAGGAACCATCGGACCTTTGCGGCGCAGACTAATGGACATGGGAGTTCTGGCAGGGGTTGAGGTCAAAGTGCTGAAGGTCGCCCCCCTGGGAGATCCGATCGAGGTTAGTATCAAATGCTACAATCTCTCGCTGCGCAAGAAAGAGGCCGAGGGAATCAGCCTGGAGGAGGCGGAATGAGTACACAACCAAACAAAATACACGACTCGGAACAGGAGAGCAGCGCCGTGCGCAAAGACAGGCTCCGTCCGGTCGAGAAACGAACGATCACCGTGGCGGTAGCCGGCAACCCCAACGCGGGTAAATCGACCCTGATCAACGCCATTGCCGGAACACGGCTGCATGTCGGCAACTGGGCCGGGGTCACGGTGGAGAAGAAAGAGGCACTCTTCGAGTTTGGCGGCAGCCGGATCAAACTGGTGGACCTACCCGGCACCTACTCCCTCTCCCCCTACTCCCAGGAGGAGATCATCGCCCGCGACTACCTGCTCCATGATCGCCCCGACCTGATCGTCAACGTCGTGGATGCCACCAATCTGGAGCGCAACCTGTACCTGACGGTCCAGCTGTTGGAGCTGGGCATCCCGATCGTGATGGCGCTCAACATTTATGACGAGGCTCAGGCCAAAGGCTACAAATTCGACCTGGAGGGGATCGAGAAGATGCTCGGCATCACGGTTGTCCCCACCTCGGCCACACGGAAAAGCGGCCTGGACGAACTGTTGAAAAGCGTGCTGGCGACGGCCGGCAACCTGAGCCGCCATGCACCGCGCCGGCTGAATTATGGCGAGAATATCGAAACCGCCGCTGGTTTCATGACGGAGGCGTTGCAGAAAAACTATCCGGCCCTGCTGGAGAGATATCCGCAGCGCTGGCTGCTGCTGAAGCTGATGGAGGGCGACGGCCATCTGCACGACGAGATCGGCTGCCTGGACAATACACTGCTGAACGAAGCGCTGCACCATCTGAAACGGGCCCATGGCGACGACATCGAGGGGGTTCTGGCTGATGCGCGCTATGCCCAGGCCAGCGGACTCTGCCGTGAGGTACAGCATAAACCGCAAAAGCACAACACCGAACTGACCGAGAAGATCGACCGGATCGTGCTGAACCGTTTTCTCGGCATCCCGGTCTTCATGGCCGCCATGTGGCTGCTGTTCAAGCTGACCTTCGACCTGTCGGCTCCCTTCGGCGAATGGATCGGAACCATGATTGAAGGCCCCTTCAAGCGCTGGGCAGCGGCCCTGCTGGGAGGCATCGGCGCACCGGACTGGACCGTTTCGCTGGTCAACGATGGAATCATCGCCGGGGTCGGCTTCGTGCTGGTCTTCGTACCGGTCATCTTCGCCATGATGTTCTTCATCACCTTCCTGGAAGGGAGCGGCTACATGGCCCGGGCGGCTTTCGTGATGGACCGGGCCATGCATGCCATCGGCCTGCACGGCAAGTCCTTCATCCCGATGCTGCTGGGTTTCGGCTGCAACGTGCCCGGCATCTACGCCACCCGCACCCTGGAAAATCCCAGGGACAAGATCCTGACCGCGCTGCTGATCCCGCTCATGTCCTGCGGAGCACGCCTGCCGGTCTATGTGCTCTTTATTGGCGCCTTTTTCCCGGACAACTCCGCCACCGTCATCTGGTCGCTATACATCCTGGGCATCCTGCTGGCGATTGTGATGGGCTTTGTATTCAAAAAAACTCTGTTCCGGGGCGACGCGCCCATGTTCATCATGGAGCTGCCCCCCTACCGGATGCCTTCCTTCACCAGTCTCTGCCTGCACACCTGGGAGAAGGGCAAGCACTTCCTGTTCAAGGCCGGCACCTACATTTTTGCGGTCTCGATCCTGGTCTGGTTCATGCTCAACCTCCCCTGGGGGGTGGAACACAAAAAAGATTCCTACCTGGGACAGGCCGGACAGGTTATGGCTCCGGCCCTGGCGCCGCTGGGGTTCGGCACTTGGGAAGCTGCCTCGGCGCTGATCACCGGAGTGATCGCCAAGGAAATCGTGGTCGGCACGATGGGTGAGATCTACAGTCCCAAGCACAAGGATGGAGAAAACAAGGAAGTCCCGACCCTGGGCGAAGACTTGCGGGAGATCGTGGTTTCATTCGGGGCGGCAGTTAAAACGGCGGTCAGCACACTACTGTTCATGCCCGCAGAAGCGGAAAAAGATGAGGATCAATCCGCACTCAAGCAGGCCATCATGGCCGGTTTCACGCCGCTTTCATCCGTTGCCTTCATGGCCTTCGTACTGCTTTACATGCCCTGCATGATCGTGCTGGCCGCCATGCATCAGGAGTTCGGTACCTGGAAATGGGTTGGAGTCGGATTCGCCTACCAGACCATACTGGCCTGGACAGTGGCAATTATCATCTACCAGGGGGGAAACTTCCTGGGACTGGGAGG
>JAURXC010000154.1 GCA_030654645.1 Deltaproteobacteria bacterium
GCCAGCGTCGCCGATACCACCGCCTCGCTTTTCGATATCACCGACCAGATCACGATCGAGTTATGGTACCAGTACCAGAAAAGCCCTGACTGGGGCCGCCTGGCGTCCAAAATGACCACCGACGGCGGTCAACCCTGGGAGATGTACGGACTGTGGCTCGACAACACCGCCGATGCGGTTGCGACCAATCCCCAGCAGAGGGTCTTTTTCGGGATCGGTTCCCAGGATTCACCTCCCGGCGGTACCTGGCCATATTACCAGTCCGCCAGCGGCCCGCAGCTGACACCCGGGCAGTGGTACCATATCGTCGGCAGATACGATTCCGCCACCGGACGGATGTCGGTCTTTGTGAACGGGGTTGAATACGGCGTTGCCACCCACGCCACAAAACCGAAGATCATCGCCAACAACGCCCCCTTCCACATCGGCAACAGGGGCACCGGCAACTACATGAAAGGCATGCTGGACGAAGTGCGCCTCTACAACCGCCTGTTGTCGGACAAGGAGATCGCCACCCGTTACGCCGCCACGCTGCCGACCGCAGCCACGCCTGTTGACGGAAGTGTGGAAAACATGCCGGGCGGCTACGTGTTTACCACCAACTGGAACGGACCCTACAGCAAGCCGACCGCGTCGTCACCGACATCCGCTCCCACCCCGATCGTAACCCAGAAACCGGCCAACCTGACCGCCGACCCGGATTTCGACAACGGCTCCACATCCTGGCCCACAGCGGTCGGCACACTGACCGGCACTTCATTCGACACCGCCACCACCTACAGCGGCGCCAAAAGCCTCAAGCTGACCGCGACCGGCGCCGTGCTGGGCGTGCTGCAGAACGTCAGCGTCGTTCCCAACAGCGAATACACCCTCTCCGCCTATATCAAGACCGCCTTGACCGCCGGCGCGGTTCAGTGCGATCTGTACGCCACCGGCCCTCCGGTTATGGACTCGGCCGGAATCAGCTCCTCCGGTGTATCTGGTTGGAGCTATAAATCGGAAACCGTAACTATCCCCAGCGGCATCACCTCGGTCTCCGTGCGCTGCTTTGCCAACGGCGGACCACAGGGGCAGGCCTGGATCGACATGGTGCAGCTGACCCCGACGATACCGGTCAGCGCCGTTGCCGCGACCAGGAAATCGGAGGAGCAGGTTGATGTCAGCTGGAACTTCCCGACCGGTCGCGACCAGACCGGCTTCAAAGTCGAGCGTTGCATGGATTCCTCCTGTGCATCGTCCACGGTTTTGACCGCATTGAACGCGGCCGTCGCCACGGCTACGGCCGGAAGCTACAAGTACAGCGACAAAAACCTGGCCATCAACAGCGACTACTGGTACCGGGTCAGGGCCTACAAGAGCGAGGACCCATCCTGCAACGGCGGCAAGGGCTTCTGGGAAACAGCGTCAACCGCCATCACCGGACCGGTCAACACCAGTTTCAACGCTTCGGTGGACCTGTCTGGGGTCTCCTCGGTCACCACCTCCTGCGAGGACCTGCGGGTTACCGACACCAGCGGGGTGGCGCAGAAATTCTACCTGGAAAACTCACTCCCGGCTTCGGCCTGCAACAACAGCAAGACCAAGCTGATTGTCAAGGTTGCCTCGACACCGACCACAGGAAAAACTCTCTACCTGTACCACGGCAACCTCAATGCCGAACGGATCGACGACAGCGGTTTGAACGTGTTCAACTTCTTTGACGACTTCAACGGCACAGCCATCGACGAGAGCAAGTGGATCGTCGCCCCCAACACCGGCTTCACGGTCTCGGGCGGGTTCCTGCACGGCACCAACACCTCCGGCCGGCTCGCCTCCGTAAACACCTCGTTCTCCGGCAGCGGCTACAACCTGCAGGCCAAGGTCAAATCGACCCTGCGCCCGGCGGGAGGCTTCTACCCGATCGGCTTTTCGCTCTATGACAACCACTACCGCAGCTTCGGACTGATCGATTATCCATCGGCCCACCACTACTCCAATGACAATGCCGGCTGGACCGCCAACCTGACCACGCCCCCGGCCGGTTCATCCCGGGACGACAGCATGATCTACTCGGTCGTGCTCAAGAGCACCTCGGTGATCTCCCCGGCCATCTTCGACGTGGACAGGAATACCACCTACTGGGCGCCGGGTGATGTGGCCAACAGCAATCACTCGGCAGCATGGAACATAACCCTGGGACGCCGCTATGACGCCACGCAAACCGGTCAGGCCTACCTGGCGGACTGGGACTGGGTCCGCATCAGGAAATACGTGGCCAACGCCCCGGTTGCCGGGACGCCCGGCGCGGCAACGCCCGGAACATATTCACTGTCAGGTGAAACCGGTTCGTGGCGCTTTTTAAGGCAGGTGGCGGTAAGCAACGCCAGCGGAGCGGTACAGACCGACTTCCAGGTCAACCTGGAAACCGACACGACCTCCATGGCCACCGATCGCAACCTGGTAACCTGGACCGCTTCCACCGACACCGAAACCGGCTTCACTCTGGAGCGCTGCAAGGACAGCAGCGCCAACTGCAATGCCGGCTTCGTGGCGGAAAAGACCATCACGGGCCTCCCTCCAAAAAACAGCATCGGCGCACAGGTGAGCTACCTGGATCGTGACCTTCAGCTCGACTCGCCCCAGGCGCCGGTCAACTACTGCTACAGGGTCAAGGCGCTCAAGTCCGGCGGCTGGCTGACAGCGGCCACTCCGGGCGAAACCCCCTGGAGCAACATCGCCTGCATGAGCACCAAGCAGCAGGCGGCGCCTTCCAACCTGGCCGCTTCCGCAACCGGCACCGCCATCAACCTCAGCTGGACCGACAACAGCACCGGCGAGAACGGCTTTACGCTGGAACGCTGCCAGGACATCGCCGGCGACATGCCCTGCTCGTTCGCGGTTGGCAACAACACTTCAATCGCCCTTCCGCCCAACGATGACAAGCTATCGACTACAGCGACCTACACCGACCCCAACCTGTGCGCCGGCACCTACCGTTACCGGATATCGGTTTATAAAAACAATCCGGACAGCGCCGGAACCTCCTGGACTCTGGGACCGGTCTACCTGAACGGCGACTCGGTCAGCACCGAACTGCCCCCGGTTCCGCAGAATGTTGTCGCGGCACGGGTATCGGAAAACCAGATCCGGGTCACCTGGAAGGACATGACCGCCGACGAGACCGGTTTTGAAGTCTGGCGCTGCATCGGCTCGACCTGCACCGATTTCAGCAGGATTCCGGTAACCGTGGCCGCCGCTGGCGGCGCCGGATCGACCGTCACCTACAACGACTCCCACTACATAATTCCCGGGACCACCTACCGCTACAAGGTGCGGGCTTACGTGATCGCCACCTGTACGGTCTACAGCGATTTAAGCGCCGATAACAGCGCTGCGGCTCCAGACGGACCGGATTATGCCACGGCCAGCACCGTGGCGCCCGCGGCCCTGAGTGCGGTCGCGACCAACAGTACCCAGGCCGATCTGGCCTGGACCGACAGCGCCGTATCCAAATCCGGCATGGTTCTCGGCCGCTGTCCCGGCAGCGCGCCCTGCCAGACTACCTACAACCTGTTTCCGCTGCTTTCGGCCAGCGCGGTCACCTACAGCGACACTTCGGCCTGCGCCGACACCACCTACAACTACCAGGTCTACCCGGCGGTCCATCCGGCCATGCCCTTGGCCAATTCCGGCAGCCAGGGGTGGAAGAGCCTCTCCCAGCTGACCATCGACGACTTCAAGCCCAACTTCCTCACCCGGGTGGTAATCACCAAGGGCGCCATGGACATGCAGGATGATTTCCGGGACATCCGTTTCTTCGACCGCACCTCCCTGGCGGAGCTCCCCTACTGGATCCAGAGTTTCAGCGGTACCGGCAGCGCCGCCACCGCAACGGTCTGGTTCAAGACCGGGGCAAACCCGACCATCGACATGTATTACAACAATCCGGCCGCAACCAGTTCCAGCAGCAAGGATGCGGTCTTCGGTGCCGGCCTGGCCGGATACTGGCCTTTCGAGGAGAGCGCCAGGATTTCCGGCACGATCAGTGACGTCAGCGGTTCCGCCAACCACCTGACCATGTCCGGATACGACACGTTGAACACCTACGGTGTCGTCGCCGGTGGGCGCTACGGCAACACCCTCAGCCAGGACGGAATAAACGACTATGCCTACAAGGGCGGCATATTTGCCGGACTGCCGACCGGCAGCGCCCTGTCGGCCGAGGCCTGGATCTACTCCCTGGGCCAGACCTACGACTACAGCGGCATCGTCTCCTGGGGAGCCAGGGGCACCGGCTGTGTCACACCTTTCACCAACTTTGCCTCCGTCGCGATGAGCGTCGGCGCCGGCGGCTACCCGCAGGTTCCGACCTGGTGCAACGACTACGTGCCCGGAACCGGACTGCAGATCCCCTCCAATGCCTGGACCCACTACGCCTTCACGATGAACGGCAGGGAAATCAAGGTCTATATCAACGGCGTGGCACAGAGCGGTTCGCTGGATATCGGCAAGGCCGTTCCGAACGTGAATTCGCGGGAACTGGCGATCGGGGCGCTGGAGCTGACCGGCGCCAGCCGTACCTTCAAGGGCAGGATCGACGAGGTGCGCGTCTACAGCCGCGTGCTGAGCGCGGATGACATCGCCGCCCGCTATTCCGCGGTCATACCTTCCGTTACCGTCGGGCCGAAAAGCGACACCGCCATTTACGGAGCGGCCTCCACCATCAACCTGGTGCTGCCGCATCCGGCCAATATCGTTGCAAACGGAGAATTCGACGGAACGCTCACAACCAAATGGTACGCCTGGCCCGACTGGAATAATGTCACCCAGGATTCGACTGTCTTCCATAGCGGCGGCAAGGCGATAAAACTCTCCAAGAACCTGGCCGCCAGCAGCGCGGTCACAGTCTACCAGAGCTACACCAACTTCATTCCCGGAGGCAGGTACATCCTGACCGGCTCGATCAACGCCTCGCTCGGCAGCACCGGCGAATCCTGGTGCCGCCTGGCAAACGGAGTCGCATCGGTCAACTACTACAGTCCGCAGATAGCGATCTCCGCCTCGGACGCCACCAAAAACAACCAGGGCTGGTTCCGGCTTTCAACTCCGATCACGCTGCCGATGACCGCGCCCGGCGGAGGCAGCATCACCAGCCTCAACATCGAATGCGGCATCTGGACCACGACGGCTGGCACACAGACGGCCTACTTCGACGCGGTGCAGCTTGTGCCCGACCCGCCGCTGGCACTGACCGCAACGCCCGTATCCGAAACCGAAATCGACCTGGTCTGGAACGACCTGTTCGGCGATGAAACCGGCTTCAACCTCTACCGCTGCCAGGGAGCGGCATGCAGTCCGGTAGCGGTTAACAGGCAGTTCGGAGCTGGAATCGTGAAGTACCGCGACTCGGGCCTGACACCGGGAGAGAGTTACAGTTACAAGGTAACCGCCTACAAGACCGCCACCTGCCCCTGGGAGA
>JAURXC010000156.1 GCA_030654645.1 Deltaproteobacteria bacterium
CTTATGACCCGCGCGGTCTTTGTTCTGGATGCCGCCGACAAGATCCGCTACATCCAGATCGTTCCGGAAGTCACCGCCGAACCGGATTACGCGGCCGCCATCGCAGCCGCCAAAGCCCTGCTGTAGCTGTCATACACAAGCCGGCCGGCAGAGACACCCTGCTGTAGCGTCTCTGCCGGCCTTCCGCTCTCTCCCCTACCCCACAATTCTCTTCAAAAGCCAGGCCATGTTCTCACCCAGCACCTGCATCGTATGGACCCCTTCCTCGTCCTGGTTCACGTCGCCGATATTTCTGCCGACCCCCAGATTCCAGTAGTTCGAGGCGGGAATGATCATCTGCCCGATCGTGAAGAAATGATTGATCGTGTCGAACACGTTGATGGCTCCCGCCCGTCGCGCAGCCACCACCGCCGCGCCGGCCTTGCGTTTGAACATGTCGCCGTTGGCGCGCGAGACCATGCCGCAGCGGTCGATCAGCGCCTTGGTTTCGGGAGTCAGGGCCGCGAAATAGGTCGGAGAACCGATGATGATGCCGTCCGATTCCAGCATCTTAGCGATGCAATCATTGGCGATGTCGTCGATCACCGCGCAGCGTCTGTCCTTGCGGGCGAAACACTGGTAGCAGGCTATGCAGCCATGCAGCATCTCGCCCCCCACCTGGACCAGTTCGGTCTCGATGCCTTCCTGTTCGAGCGCAGAAAAGACGTGGCCGATCAGTTGGGAAGTGTTGCCCCCCCTGCGGGGACTGCCGTTGAATGCGGTGACTTTCATGGGGTACCTCTGGAATCTGAATTATTTTAAAGTGTTGAGGGGAGTGTGGATACTTCGGTTTCACGGTTTGAGATATTCATGCCTGAGCGGGGTTGCGGCGGCTATCATCTCGAAATGCCGGTCGTCATGCAACAAAAGCGCATCGTGTTCCTGGGACACGGCAACAATCAGCGTGTCTGTCAGCGGTGCGTTGATCCCTTTGTGACGGAGCGCATAGCCAAGTTTGCAGGCCCGCTGCCACACTTTCGCCGAAACATCAAAGCAGCGCAGCGCCGCCAGATCCTTGCTCAGCATGTCATATTCACGCTGTGTCTTTGCGCCCCTTAATATCTCCATGATGATGACCGGCGTCGTAGCCAGCCGGTCAGCCATGATCAGCGGGACCAGGCGTTCCTGAAACCGGATTCCGGAACCGCGCAGGAAATGTATCCAGACGGTGGTGTCGGCAATGACGATGTCATTTGTCATCGGTGCGGTACTCCTCCAGTTCTTCGCAGGTCATGGCGACCGCGCCCGAGGAATACATGCCGGCCAGGTGCTCCAGCCGTTTTTTGCGGATAAATTCCTGCAACGACAGGTTGATTAGTTCCTTCTTTGTCTTGACATTCGAAAGAGAAAAGGCCTCCTCGAACAACGCGTCGTCTATTGCAATTGTCGCTCTCATTTGTGTGTCTCCCATATGCACACAATAATGCAACATAATGTGCCTGTCAAATATTCTGCATTCTTAAAGCTGCTTCTCAACCCTCTTCAACATAATCGAATTCAGCACCACCGAAACCGATGAAAAAGCCATCGCCAGTCCGGCGTATTCCGGCCTGAGGGTGATGCCGTAGCCGGACAGCAGTCCGGCCGCAACCGGGATACCGAGAATGTTGTAGAACAGCGCCCAGAACAGGTTCTGCTTGACTTTGGTGAGGGTGGCCCGCCCGATCTTGATCGCCCGCACCACGTCCAGCAGGTCGTCACGCATCAAGACGATGTCACCGGTCTCCTTGGCCACGTCTGTGCCGCCGCCGATGGCGATGCCGATGTCGGCCAGGGCCAGGGCCGGAGCATCGTTGATGCCGTCGCCGGCCATACCGGTGATCAGGCCGCGCCCCTGGTATTCCCTGACGATCTCCTGCTTGCGCCCCGGCAGCACTTCCGCCTCGAAACTGTCCACGCCGGCCTGCTTCGCCACTACCGCGGCCACATCAGCATGGTCGCCGGTGATCATGCAGGTCTTGATGCCGATAGCACGCAGTTCGGCCACGGCGGCGGCCGAGCCGGGCTTGAGCGTATCGGCGAAGGCGGCCACACCCACCAGCGCTTTACCGGCGGCCACGTATACCAGCGATTTTCCGGCTGTGGTCAAACTGGCCACCTTTATTGCCAGCGGCGCCAGATCGATGCCCTCTTCCTGCATCAGCCGCTCGTTGCCGACCGCCAGGCGGTAGCCGCCATAGGAGCAGGTGATGCCGTAGCCGCCACGCTCATCGAAATCAATCGCCTCACCCGGCTCGATGCCGGCTTCGCGCGCCGCTGCCAGCGCCGCCTGGGCCAGCGGATGGGTGGAATAGGCTTCGGCGGTGGCCAGGCACTCCAGCAGCTTTTCCGGATCGACGTGGCGGGACACCGGCACCAGGTCGGTCATCTCTGGCGTTCCCCTGGTCAGGGTGCCGGTCTTGTCAAGCAGCAGCACCTGCAACCCCGAGATGATCTCCAGCGCCGACCCTTTCTTGACCAGTATCCCCCGTTTCAAAGCGATGCCGCTGCCGACCATGATCGCGGTCGGCGTGGCCAGCCCCATGGCGCAGGGGCAGGCTATCACCACCACGGCAATGGCAAAGCGAAAAGCGGTCAGGAAGTCGCTGGAGAGCAGGTTGAACCAGACCAGGAATGTGGCTGCCGCCATCAGCAGCACTAACGGCACGAACCAGGCCGAAACCGCGTCGGCAAAACGCTGGATCGGCGCCTTGTCCCCCTGCGCTTCCCGCACCATCTTGACAATCTGGGCCAGCAGGGTGGCCTCACCGATACGGGTGGCGCGAATCCGCATCATGCCATTGGTGCTGATGGTGGAACCGGTGACGCTGTCGCCCGGTTTTTTCAATACCGGCAGCGATTCACCGGTAACCATGCTCTCGTCAACCGCGCCGCCGCCATCCACTACCTCGCCATCAACCGGCACCGTGTCGCCGGCCCGCACCAGCACTACATCGCCGACCCGCACCACCGAGGCCGGGACCTCTTTCTCTCCGGCTTCGGTCACCAGAATGGCCTTGTCGGCCTGCAGGTGCAGCAGGCTCTTGAGCGCCTCGCCCGCTTTGCCCCGGGCCCGCGCCTCAAGGTATTTGCCCAGCCGGATAAAGGCGATCAGCATGGCCGAGGTCTCGAAAAAGACCGCGCTGTGTGCGCCCAGCAAACCGAAGTAGGCCGCCAGCGAGTAGAAATAGGCCGCGGAAGTGCCCAGTGCCACCAGCACGTCCATGTTGGTCGTGCCATTTTTGAGCGCGCTCCAGGCGCCGCGGTAAAAGACCAGTCCGGCCGAGAACTGCAGCGCGGTGGCCAGCAGCAGGTTCAACTGCATCACGGCCCGATTGGAGTGCATGCCCATGGTCAGCATGATCGGTAGGGCGGCAACCAGCGATATGATCAGCCAGTTGCGCTGTGAGCGCAACGCATCATCCACGGCGGCTTCGGATTCGCGCAGCTCGACCGGCGTGTAACCGGCGGCATGGACAATCGCAAGGATATCGGACTGAGTGAGTTTTTGCGGATCAAAACGAACAAAACCGGTTTCGGCGGCCAGATTGACAATGGCGGTAGTGATGGCGGGGTTTTCCAGCAGTTTCCCTTCCAGGGTGTTTACGCATGAGGCGCAGTGCAGACCTCGCACACCGAAAGTAAGCTCCCCCGGCGGTTCGGGACGTCTGATGCCGTAGCCCAGCTCTTCCACTCTCCGTGTGACTTCATCCCCGGTTATGATGGTTTCATCGCGACTGACGATCAGCTCTTCGGTGGCAAAGTTGACAACCGCGCTCCGCACACCGTCCAGCAGCTTGATCTCTTTTTCGATTCGTGCGGCACAATTGGCGCAGGACATGCCGGTAACTGAATAGGTTTCTTTTGTCGCAGCAGGATCAGTGGTGTTTGAAGTCGCCATGGACGAAGTGCCCCCATGTAATTTTAATGGCGGATGCGATCGGAAGCGCCAGCAGGATGCCCCAGAACCCCAGAGTCTCACCCAGGGCCATGACCATGATGATCGTTATCAGCGGGTTGAGATTCATCGCCTCCTTGAAGACCAGCGGCTTGATGATGTACCCCTCGAAGAAGTAGATCAGGGCAAAGGCGATGCCGGTCTGGCCAAGCACGTCTATCGACTGGTATTTGAACCAGGCGAAGAACAGCGCCGGCAGCGTGGCGAGCAGCACGCCGATGAACGGCAGTATTGAAGCGGCGCCGGCAAATAATCCGCAAAAGATGGGGTGCGGAATGTCGATGATGAAGAGCGCGATAATTGCCAGTATCGCGACTATGATCGAGACCACGACCTGGCCGCGCAGGTATCCGCCGATGCTGCTGTTGACCTCTTCACCGATGCCGAGGATTAGCTCGCGCCGATGCTCCGGAATCCAGGACGAGATGGTGTCTTTCACGGTCTGCTTGTAGTAGAGCATGAAGAAAACCAGGATCGGGGAGAGGACAATATTGAACAGATTGAAAAAGATGCTGGTTCCGAAACCGTAAAACCAGTTGCCGGTCTTTTCCGCGGCGGTATCCACCTTGCCGGTGGCCTTTTCGATCAGCCAGTCGATCTCCTCGGAGCCGTAGCGGTCCGGAAGGCGCGCTTTCCATTCCAGTGCCAGCTGTTTGATCTTCTGGATATAGAGCGGCAGGTCGCGGATGAAGGCGTTCCAGTTTATCGTAATCGCCGGTACGATGAAGGTGAGGAAGAAGACCGTCAGTATGCCCAGGACCACATACAGAAGCGCCAGGGCGTAGATGCGTTTGATCCCGTTGTTTTCTGCGCGCACCAGAAACGGGTCCAGCAGGTAGGCGATCACCCAGGAGAGCAGGAAACAGGAGATCGTATGCTGCAGGGCATAGCCGATGACAGCCAGCAGGCAGAACGTAAGGATGACGGCAATGAATTTGCCGTAGTCGTTACGCGGCAGATGGCTGTGGTGTTCGTGCCCCATTTCCCCTCCTAGGGGTGCGTCAGGCCCTGGGTGGTCCTGTCAACTGTAAAGAGGTTGTTTTCTTCCAGCCAGACTTTCAGCCTGCTGGAGAGGAACTGGTCTTTCAGCAGCAACAGACGTTCTTCCTCTTCCGGATAGAACGAGAGGATATCTTCCGTTTTGCCGTAGGGTTTTTTACCTGCCAGAGAAGCGCTCAGAAGATTTTTCAGACTGGGGTCTGCAACGGATGAAATAAAACCGGACATGATCTGGCGTTCGGTGTGATAGTCAAAAAGAGGAATTTCGAGAAAACGCCCGATATTTTTGTCCAACTGCGACTGAAATTCCGCGTCATTCTCGAAGTCGGATATGGAAAAGATCTCTCCTGTGAATCGGTCAAGGAAATAGATCCTGTCCGCTTCTCCGTTGGTAAATGCGGAAAGCAAATCTTCCCAGGATATTTCTACGCTGTGCACACCGGCCATTACGTTCTCCATTTTTCTTCTTGTTGACTTTTTGTGGTTTGTCGAAGCACAATCCGCTTCATGCGATCCATTTTTCTGGCCGATGCCCATTTGAAAGCACCGACCGACGACAATTATCTGCTGTTGCAAGGCTTCCTGCATGAACTGGAGGGTAATACAGATACCCTCTACATCATGGGAGACCTGTTTGACTTCTGGGTGGGATTCCCATCAAACCCGTTCCGGCAGTTCGACATAGTGCTTGACTCACTGGAGCGACTGGTTTCCAGTGGCTGCCACCTGGTGTATTTCGAAGGAAATCACGATTTCCACCTGGGCGAGGTTTTTTCCAAACGTTTACAAGCCGAAATCCACAGTGGTCCCGCCATGGTTACCGTGCAGGGCAAACGACTCTATCTCTGTCACGGGGATCAGATCAACAAAAATGATCGATACTATCGCCTGCTGCGCCGGATACTCCGTTCCCGCGTGATTGCCTCCAGTGTCGGCTGTTTCCCGCCAGCATGGGCGTTAAAGGTAAAAAAACGTCTGCAAAAGCGCAGCCAAGCCGGTTATCAGGTCAAAAAGGCCCGTTGGGACTACCGAAAAATCCTGCTTGATTTTGCCCGGCAGATACAAATGCAGGGTTGCGACGGCCTGGTTGCCGGGCATTTCCACTTGGCCCTGCTGGAAAAACTGGACGGCAGACCATTTACACTGCTTTCACTGGGAGACTGGATGGGGCAATACACCTACGGTGAAATGCTGGACGGTGAACTGCGCCTGATGACCTATTCCCCATGTAATCCCCGCCAGCGGACCTGAGCAAGCGCCTACTTTTCGAAGAACTCCTCCAAAGCCTGCTGGCCGACCTGCGATGCCTTGATCTTCCATTTATCAGGATTGATTACCAGCGCAACCAGCGCAATGCGCGGGTTCTGCAGTGGAGCAAAAGCCGCGAACCACGAATAGTGACCCTTGGGGTCGTCGCCGTTGATCGATCCGGTTTTTGCCGCTATCGACACATCGAGAAGCAGCCGCCCGCGACGGTCGTGAAACGCTCTGCGCGAGGTTCCGGTCAGTACCGTGCTCGAAAGCATCCGTGTCAGCGAGGAGGCTGTTTCAGGCGAGACCAACCGGCGGATCTCCCTGGGTGCAAAGACTTCCTTCTGCCGCCCCTTGTCATCGGAGACGCTGCTGGTCAGAACCGGCGCCATCATCCGCCCGCCATTGGCAATGGCCGACATGATTACTGCGGCATGAAGCGGTGATATTTTCACATCATGGTCGAGTCCGGCTCCCATCAGCATCAGGTCATTATTGCTTTGCGGCTCGGATGCCTGGCTCGGTTTGGCTGGAGTTTCGGGGAGAAGCTCCTGGTTGAATCCGAAGCGCGACACGCTTTCCATCACTGACGTTTTACCGGCAATGTCGGAAGCGATTCGCCCGTAGACCGGATTGATAGATTTTCCCATGGCATAGGTAACGTCCAGCCTGTTGTTTTTGCCACGCTGGCTGATTTCCCAATATCGTGGTGTTTCCGAAGTGGCTCCTCCGCGGAATTCCACCACGGAATCAGGCGTAATTTTACGGCTCTCCAGCGCCGCCGAGGCCGTGATGATCTTGAAGAGAGAGGCCATTGGGTACAGTCCGTAGGCCGAACTCCTTGTCCAGGACGGATCCACCGATGAATAGGATGTCATGCCCAGAATCCGCCCGGTGGCCGGCTCAATCGCCACAAAAACCCCATAGGGCACCTGGTTTTTGGCCAGGAAGTCATGTACCCTTTTTTGCAATCCACCCTGCACCGTATAATTCAACAGCAGACCTTCAGATGTTCTCGCAGTCAGCTGGTCGCCGTTCATTTCCGCATTTTCGAGCAGGCTGCCGGCAAGCGCAAATGTACTTTGGCCCCTCGGCTGTTTAGCCGCCTCGACCGGCTTTGGCGTCGACTCAGTCAGTGATGTGAACCATCCGCCGATATGTTGCAGGGGAGCTTTTGAATGTCGTAGGGTTGCAAGGCAAACCGGTGTCAGCGCAAGAACCACGGCCAGAAAGATCAGCGTGAGCTTCAGTTTCTGGAGCTGCTTGCCAACCGGAAACGGCAGACGGAACCTTTTGGTTTCGAAGTTAGAATTCAGTCGTTTGTTGCGGTTGCCTGTGCTGAAAGGTTTGAAGTTTGGAAAGCGACTTTTCTGTGATAAGTTTTTTAGATCCTGCATGTCATCCCGGAATGTGTTTAGTGGGTGAACTATACCGTCAAGAGCCGATTTTTGTCAACGGGCCAGACCTGCAATTAGAATGTGTTTATACGATTAATGAAAGCAATCAGCAGTCCGTAGTGGTGGTGGTCAAACAGCATCGAAATCCTGGGCAGATCGGCAAGATCAGGCTCGTCAATCTCCTCTGGATAGGCCTCACAGCAGTGTATCTTGTCTCCATTCTTGATCAGTTCCGAAAATTCATCCGATAAAGTTGCAATCTGCTCAACCGAGAGTTTTTTTGTCAATCGGATCACCAGCCGGTTTTCTATGAAACGCAGCGAGTGGTAATTCCGGTAGAAGGTGTTGATGACCTCCAACGCTTCCTGCTCATCCTTGGTAATCGTAAACAGCGAAAAGTCTTCACCGGAGATAAAGCCCTTGACCAGCAGGCTCTGCTTTACGAAATCGAAAAACTGCTCCCAGTAACCGTCCCGATCATCCATAAGGATCAACGGTTTGGGCGAAGTTTTTCCGGTCTGAACCAGCGTGAAAACCTCCATCGCTTCATCCAGTGTTCCGAAACCTCCCGGAAAAACCACAATGGCGTCGGATTCTTTCACGAAGGCAACCTTGCGGTTGAAAAAGTACTTGTATGTAACCAAGCGTGGATTTCGGTACATGACCGGATTGGGCTTCTGCTCGAACGGCAACCTGATGTTGACGGCAAAGGAGTTTTCACTGCCGGCCCCTTCGTTACCGGCCTGCATGATACCTGGTCCGCCTCCGGTAATGACCATGTAATCGTTATCGGCCAGGCTACGGCTGAAGCGAACGCATTTCCGGTACATTTCCTCATCCGGTTCAGTCCGTGCGGAACCGAAGATCGTGACTTTTTTGCGGCTGCGGTAAGGACCGAAAACACGCGCAGTGTAACGCATTTCCCGTAGCGTACGGTTGATCAGTTTCAGATCGGCAAGATAATCGACATCTTGCCCGATCTTCAGTGAAGAAAGTATCATTTCCTTGATGATGGCTGGATGGTGAACACCTCCCGACTCTTCTATCAAGCGGTTGATGATCTGGTCTATCTGCTGGTTGGAACGTGAGAAGCTTAATTCCATTTTTTGTGGCCTTTTTCTTTTGTTTTGACAATGCGATGGCAACGTTATCACAGTCGCCTCTGTAAAGCAAACGGCTGTTAGCTCGGCTCTTCAGCGATTAAGCTTGAAACCGCGCAGCGGTTTTGATATAAAGCACCTTTATTTATATATAAATATTTGAGTTATGTTTATACAGACGACGGGCAAGGAGACATGGCATGTCCAATCCACAACTGGTCATGTACGATGAAGAGTTCCAGGAAATCAACGATGTCATTGGACGTTTGCTTAAAGAAGCCAATGCAAAGGTGATTTTTCTGGTCGACAAGAATGGGCAGCTTATTTCCGGAGTCGGAGAAACCGAGCGTTTTGACACGACCTCGTTGGCGTCTCTCACTGCCGGGAATATCGCGGCAACCGGCGGCCTTGCCAAACTGATCGGTGAAAAAGAGTTCTCGATACTTTTTCACGAAGGTGAAAAGGATAACCTGCATATATCGATCGTTGGAGGCAGGGTCATTCTGGTCGTCCTGTTCGATAGCCGATCATCACTGGGCCTCGTGCGTCTGCGGGTCAAAAAGTCATCGGAAGAGCTTTCGACTATCTTTGAAAAGCTGATGAAAAAGTCGGAGGAACGCGAGAAGCGCGGTTCATCCGAGTTTCCGTTTGCCGAGATTACCGATGATGACATCGATAACCTTTTCAGCTAATGATAACGAGGTGAGTTAACGATGTCTTTCATCAACTATGCTTCCCGGGAAATCAACTGTAAGATTGTTTACTATGGTCCGGGATTATGCGGTAAAACAACCAATCTTCAGTTTGTGTACCAGAAGACCGCTCCTGACGCAAAAGGCAAGATGATCAGTCTGGCCACGGAGACGGAACGGACTCTGTTCTTCGATTTTTTGCCGCTCTCCCTGGGGGAGATCCGTGGATTTAAAACCCGTTTTCATCTCTATACCGTACCGGGTCAGGTTTTTTATGATGCATCCCGTAAGCTGATCCTGAAAGGTGTCGATGGCGTGGTCTTCGTGGCAGATTCACAAGAAGAAAGGATCGATGCAAACATCGAATCACTTGAAAACCTGCGGATTAACCTGAAAGAGCAGGGCTATGACCTTGATAAGTTGCCGTACATCGTTCAATACAACAAACGTGATCTCCCTAATGTAATGACCGTCGAGGAATTGCGGCGTGAACTGAATCCTACCAATGTTCCCGAATTCGAGGCCTGCGCCACCACCGGTGAAGGAGTATTTGAAACTCTCAAGGCTGTAGCCAAACTTATTCTGATTGATCTCAAAAAGGGTAAGTAGCCGGAAGCGATGCATCAACGTATAGGATTGATTGGCCAGTACAAAAAGAAGGCGGGCGATGAATTGACAGATAATTCCAGCGGGCTGAAGTGAATATGGTTGACTCCGGCTCTTTGGACTTGATTTTTTTTGAGTAGCATGGTAGGTATTCAATCCCACCGCACTGAATAAATAGTTAATTACGGAGAGATGGCCGAGTAGGTCGAAGGCGCTCGCCTGCTAAGCGAGTATACTGGGAAACCGGTATCGAGGGTTCGAATCCCTCTCTCTCCGCCACTTTTTTACCGGATATTTCATTGACTCCTGCACTTTCCATAAAGAATTTCCCGTTTGCTTTTCTTGCCACACTGCTGCTGGCGGCCTGTCAGGGCCAGGAGCAGCCACCTGTTGCACCCAAACCCACGATTTCACATAAAACAGCTCCTGAAAAATCAGTTATAGTACCGCCGGAGGTTGCAGGCAGCTGGAAAGCCGTCAAGATTGCGGTGATCGACAAAACACACGCCACGGAAAATATTTACACTATTCCTGTCGGAGGCGTGTCGCGCATACCTTCTTCAAAGCTCACCATTTCAGCTGAAGCCTTTCTTCCCTCATTTGTCATTGAAGGGACGGTGATGACATCTTCCTCGAATGAACTGAAAAACCCCGGGGTCAAGGTCAGTATTTCAGAAGACGGCACTCCTGTTTTCAAAGGGTGGCTTTTTTCCAAGTACCCCGCTACCCATGCTGTCAGCCACCCGAAGTACGGCTTCACCCTGGTCGGCGTAGTGCCTGTCCCAAAATAATCCTCAAACAAAAGCACAGTAGATCAGCAAGGAATCCCTTCCCGCGCCAACCGGTCGCAACGTTCGTTTTCAGCGTGTCCGGCATGACCGCGAACCCATTTCCACTGCACGATATGTGGTTGAGTCAACTCAAGCAACAGTTCCCATAAATCCCGATTGACGACCGGCTCTTTCTTACTGTTGCGCCACCCCTTGCGCTGCCATCCGGCGATCCACTCCGTCATCCCTTTAACCAGGTACTGCGAATCGGTCGTAATTGTAACCCTGCAGGGCCGGGTCAACAGGCGTAGCGCCTCGATTGCGGCGCTCAACTCCATGCGGTTGTTGGTGGTTTCTTTTGCCCCGCCACTGATTTCCTTCTCATGCTGTCCATAGCGCAAAATAGCTCCATACCCGCCGGGACCGGGATTACCGCTACAGGCGCCATCACAGAATATCTCCACTGTCTGTAAGTCAGGCTTCGCCACAGTAGGCTCCTTCTTCCCTTAGCAGGTCGGCAATAGCCAGCATGACACGTTCAACAATCAATTGATGTGTCTCCTTGCAATCTTCCCGTTGAAAAAGATCGCTGAAATCAAGCGCCTTCCCGAACACCACGGAAGCATGCTGTCCCAGTCCGGGAAACTTCCAGTGATTGAGTCCGATCAGCGCGGTTGGGATCACTGCCGGGCGGGTATCATAAATGATTTTCCCGACACCGCGGTTGCCTTTGCCAAGTTTTCCATCCTTATGGCGGGTTCCCTCGGGAAACAGCATCACCTTTTGATCAAGCAGCAGCTCATTCAAAATCAGGTTTGCCTTGAGATCGCGCTTTCTTTTGACCGGAAATGCGCCCCAGGACAAATAGATCAATCTCTGGAACAGCTTTTCAAACAGTTCTTCCTTGGCAGGCGCCCAGAGCATCTGAAAAGGATTATGCCTTATCACCGCCCAGGGCAGGAAAATGGTCTCGTAGGCTGAAATATGGTTGGAGACCAGAAGAACCGGGCCTTTGCGTGGAATATTGCCGCTGCCCTTGATAGTGAAACGGTTCAGGGTGGAAGCGTACACCCCGACTACATACACTGAAAATGTAACCCATAAACGCTGCAGCAGATGTGCCCTCACGTAAAGCCCTTTCATGTTTGGTGTTACCGATAGTGTTTCCGGTTTTTATAGCACGTCACGGAGTTCGGAGCAACTCCCACCATCCCTGCAGAATTATGCGTTGAAAAGTGTTGTATACTTGATATAGTTTAGACGGACATTAAGAATCATTTTAATTGTCGTGTAGCTCGATCAGAGGTGGTTATGCACGGATACGAGACAATTCTTCTGGCGGAAGATGACGATATTGTCAGGGGCGCCACTGTAGCCATCCTGGAGTACAGGGGCTACAGGGTGATTACCGCTGAAAACGGAGAGGAGGCGGTGCGACTTTTCAAGGAGAGTCGTATTGATATGTTGCTGTTGGATGTTATCATGCCCGGAATGAACGGCGTGGAAGCATATCGGATCATTAAGGAGATTGCCCCGGAGATCCGTGTTCTTTTTACCAGTGGCTATACTGCCGAAGTTCTGGATCGGGAGCTGATTCAGGAAAAAGATGTGCGCTTATTGCATAAACCGATTCCGCCGGACACGCTGCTCAAGGTAGTTCGAGAAGTTTTGGATGCCGGACGATGAATATAGAAAATAAAAAAACCGTTTTCAGGGGCATTGTCATCGACATCGAGCAGATGGATGTTGAGATCGGTGTGAAAGGACGCCACACATTCCAGATCATCCGCCATCCCGGAGGAGCAGCAGTCCTGCCGGTTCATGGCGATGGCACGGTTTCGCTGATTAGTCAGCTGCGGCCGGCGGTGGGAATGACGTTGCTGGAAATCCCGGCCGGTCGCCTAAGCCCCGGTGAACCACCCATCGAATGTGCCCGCCGGGAACTGTTGGAAGAAACCGGATTGCGAACGCAACGGATTATTCCACTTGGACTGATCCAGTCATCACCCGGCGTCTTTGATGAAATCATCCATCTGTATGCCGCAATGGAACTGTCTGAAGGACTGGCGGAACCTGAAGCCGACGAGGATATCGAGGTTGTTCGCGTCGGGTATGCAGACTTGCTGTCAATGGTTGCTGACGGGCGGATCAGTGATGCCAAGACGCTGGCGGCAATCTTTCGCTGGCATTTGCTGCAAAGTAGTGAAATGAGTCGTGATGCCTGAATTTGCGGTGAGTGAGGAGAAGAACCGCTGGCTGAAGCTTAAAATGGCCGAGTTGGGTGTCCGTGAGGAGGATCTGGACGAGAGTTTTGTACGTTCCTCCGGCAAAGGCGGCCAGCATGTCAACAAGACCTCCAGCTGTGTCCAGATCAAACACAAACCCAGCGGCATCATAGTTGCCTGCATGCGGGAGCGGAGTCAATCCGTGAACCGTTTTTTGGCCAGGCGCGAACTGTTGGAGAGAATCGAGGCCGCATCAGGAGTTAAGACGCACGAGATGAAACGCATCGAAAAACTGCGTAAGCAGAAGGATCGCCGCAGGCGACGTGCAACAAATTAGTGTGCCTCGCTCCAGTTGGCGCCATAATTGATATCCACCCTGAGCGGGACATTCATTTCAACAGCCCGCGACATCTCCTCCTCCACCAACTGCTCCATACGAATTAATTCATTCTCTGGAATCTCGAAGACCAGTTCGTCATGCACCTGCATTATCAGACGGCTGTGCAGTTGCTCCCTGCGAATCCTGCCATGAACACGGATCATTGCGCATTTGATGATATCGGCAGCCGACCCCTGGATGGGGTAGTTGATCGCGTTACGGCGGGCATAGGAGAGCACATTGCCGTTGGTGCTCCTGATATCCGGAATCGGCAACCGCCGTCCGAGGATTGTGGTCACATACCCCTTCTCTTCCGCCTCCCGGATACACGAGTCAAGAAAACCAATCGCTCCGTTATGTCGTTCCTTGTAGGTTGCTATGAATTGTTCGGCGGTCTTGCGCGCTATGCCAAGCTGTTTGGCGAGACTGAAGGCCCCTTGCCCGTAGATTATGCCGAAATTGATGGTCTTGGCCTGCCGGCGCATTTCCGGGGTCACCATCTCGGGAAACAGCCCGAAGACTTCGGCGGCTGTGCGGGTATGGATGTCCTCGTCATTGGCAAAAGCGTGACAGAACACCCTGTCACCGGAAAGGTGTGCCAGAACACGCAGTTCTATCTGGGAATAATCGGCTGAAAGAATAACATGCCCCGGAGGAGCTATAAAGGCATGCCGGATACGACGTCCTTCCTCGCTACGGATCGGAATGTTTTGCAGGTTGGGATCGGATGATGAAAGTCGGCCGGTGGCGGTCACAGTCTGATTGTAGGATGTATGCACCCGCCCGGTTCTATGGTTGACAAGACGCGGCAGCGCGTCGGTATAGGTGGATTTCAGCTTTGCCACTCCGCGAAAGTCGAGGATAAGCCGGGCGATCTCATACTCTTCAGCCAGCAACGTCAACACCTCGTTATCAGTAGACCAACCGGTTTTCCCTTTTGTTTTTTTACCGCTCTTGAATCCCAGCCGCTCAAACAGGACATC
>JAURXC010000160.1 GCA_030654645.1 Deltaproteobacteria bacterium
GATGTCCATGACTATCAACCAGGTGGAGTCAGAGGAGGAAGCCCGGCACGCATCGGAACGGCTGACAAGGCTGATGGCACAGGGGCATCTCACGTACGAAACCGTGCATCAACACCATGACGGCTCACCCGTCCCCACCGAGGTGAGCGCCCGGCTGATATTGTGGGAAGGACAACTGGCGATAATGAGCATCTGTCGCGACATCACCGAACGGAAACGGATCCACCAATCCCGTCTGGCGGCCATGGGTGAGATGGTCAGCGCCATTGCTCATCAGTGGCGGCAACCCCTGGCCACCTTGGGTATGATCATTCAACGCGCCCACGCCGTGGCAAGCATGCAGGGGCTGACTCCCGCATACATGGATGAGTTCAAGGTCAACTCCATGCGGCAGATCAGGTATATGTCAGAAACCATCGATGAATTCAGCAAGTTCTACCGCCTGGAAAAACAGAAAGAGCCATTCTCTCCTTTAAGCTGCATCAACGACGCAACAAAACTTTTTGAATCACAATTCACCAGAAGCGGCATTATCGTGAAGATTCAAAGCGAGGATTGCGACGAGATGCTGGTTAACGGCTTTTCCAACGAGTTCAAACAGGTTATCCTCAACCTGATGGGCAATGCCCGTGACGCCATTTTGGAGCGTCGCAACAGCAACGGTGAACCGGAAAACGGGCAGATCGGGATACAGATCACCGCTTGCGGCGACAGCGCCATGGCCATCGACATCAGCGATAACGGCTGCGGCATACCGCCCGAGGTTGCCCCCAGGATATTTGCCCATTATTTTACAACCAAGGAAAAAAGCGGCGGCACCGGTATCGGCCTGTACATGTCGCGCATGATCATCGAAGACCGCCTGGAAGGCCATCTGCGTCTTGTGCAGGGCCATGAGGGCGCGACCTTTAGAATCGAACTGCCACTGGAGAAATAACCATGACTGATCTGTCAAATCTGACGGTCCTGCTGGTCGAAGACGAGGACGAACTGCGACAGGAAACCGTTGCCTTTCTGGAGCTGTATTGCAAACGCGTCATACAGGCCGGAAATGGCAGAGAGGCACTGTCGATGATCGATGCGCAGCGACCGGACCTGGTCATCAGCGATATCCGCATGCCGGTAATGGACGGACTGGAGCTGGCGGCCTGCCTGAACGTGCGCCGTCCCGACATGCCGGTCATCTTCTGCACCGCCTTTACTGAAACCGGTTATCTGCTCAAGGCCATCGAACTTGGTGTGGCGGCCTTTGTCCGCAAACCCGTAGATACCGATGAATTACTGGCGGTCATCGCCAAAGCGGTGTTGCCACTGCTTCAAAAATTTGAAATCAACCTCCTTTCCGCGGAACTGACGGCATCCATGGGTTCGCAGATGGGCGACTCTCCTGCCCATCGGGCCGTGGCGGAACAAGCTGCCCGCGTCGCCCGAACCCCATTCAATGTACTTTTGGGAGGTGAGACCGGGACCGGAAAATCTCGTCTGGCCACCATTATCCACGCCATGAGTTCCAGAAGGGACGCAGCCTTTGTAACGGTACAGATGGGGGCATTGCCGTTGAATCTGGTTGAAAGCGAACTATTCGGACACGTCAAAGGTGTTTTTACCGGAGCCGACCGCAACCGGACAGGACTGGCTGAAGCGGCCAATGGCGGAACGATGTTTCTGGATGACATTGAATCCTGCCCTCCGGAGTTGCAGGCTAAACTTTTGCGGTTCGTGGAGGAAAAGAAATTCACCCCTCTGGGTAGTACCGTGGAAAAGAAAGTGGATGTACGCATCATCGCCGCCAGCAACCGCAATTTGATGCAGGAGGTACAGGAAGGACGGTTCCGGCAGGACTTATACTATCGTCTGACCGATACGACTATCATCATGCCGCCACTGCGGGAAACACCTGCTGCGATTGCGCCTCTGGCAATGAAGTTACTGCGGGAAACCTGCGATGAGCTGGGGCGCGGCCTGCCGTTTCTGGATCAAGGAGCCGTCGGCCTGCTCGGCAGGATGCCCTGGCCCGGCAACATCCGCCAGCTGAAAAGCGTTATCCGCCGTGCGGCACTTGACGCCGGAAGCTTCATCGGCGAGGCGGATATCGCCATGCATGCCGATGCATGCGGGCACCCCAAAAAAACATCAACAGACATGGGCACACACGCGCCGCCTCCTTTTCCCTGCGGAATGGACGAACTGGAGTGCTGGTCACTCAAGCAAGCGCTTAGCTATTGCGATGGCAAACGCATGAAAACCGCAACAATGCTGGGAATGAACTACTACACATTTCGCCGCCGGCTCGAAAAACATGGAATTACGGCGGGGGATGATTTACCGGAGTACTAAAATGAACTATCCAA
Source organism: Deltaproteobacteria bacterium (assembly GCA_030654645.1). Lineage (GTDB taxonomy): Bacteria > Desulfobacterota > Desulfuromonadia > Geobacterales > Pseudopelobacteraceae > JACRCG01. Next base: position 2,352 of record JAURXC010000160.1, read on the forward strand.
GGCACACATTTCCCTCCCCAAGTTCCAATAACTATCTATTTTAGCTATCCAATTCGAACCAAGCTATCATTCCTGCATACCAAGTAACACAGCACTGTTTAATTAACATGCCGATATTACACGACCTTAATTGCTGGCATGCCCTGTGCTAATCATGAGGCATGAAACCCCCGCCCCAAAAAACAGATCAGTCAGATTCACGATGTATTTGTGAGTTTTCATACAAACCATTTCCCGACTGCTACTGTAACAGGCTCTGCGGTCAGACTGTGGCCAACATCGCAACTTATTGCATGGATCGCTATCAGGAGTGTCCGGTTTATCAGAAGCAGCTATTGCAACAAATATATCCAAGTTCGGAGGAGAAATTATGATCTTGAAATTGAGTATCAAGTCCAAGCTGATCATACTGCTTCTGGTTGCATGTGTATCCGTGGTGGTTGCCGGAGTACCGGGGCTGATGGGAATGAAGTCTTCTGATGTTTCGATTGAGAAACTTTACAAGGAAACCATGACTAATACCTCGCAGATCAGCCAGATCATGACGCTGATGCGAGACAATCGTATCCAGCTGCTGGCCGCGCTCCAACATGACCCCATTAACCCCGAGATAGTCAAAATGCATGACCATATGCTGAATTTACATTGTGATCAGGTAATGAGAAACAACGAAGAGATAACCGCTATCTGGAAGGAATATACATCCGGAGGCACGTTGAGTGAGGATGAGAAGAAAACCGCGGACATATTTGCCGGGCAGCTGGCGATCTTTGCCAAGGAGGGGCTGCTGGCAACGCGCGAGGCGCTGTTGGCCGGCGACTATAAAGAAGCGACCCGCATAACCCTGACCAAGACAAATCCGCTTTTCAAGGTGGCAAACGAAACCGCGCAAAAGATGTATGACAACGAGAAGGGCCAGGCTAAAAAAGCGTTCGAAGATGCTGACCGCAATTACCATAGAATCCTGATATTCGTCACCGCGGCAATTGTAATATCAATTTTGCTGACACTTGCCTTAGGTTTTGTGGTCATCCGCTCCATTACCGGCCCCCTTGCAAACCTTCTCGAACGCATAAGCGACATTGCCCATGGCGAAGGAGACCTCACCAGGCGCCTGGACTCTGACGGCAATGACGAGATCACCAAGGTATGCCTCATGTTCAATCAGTTTTTGGACAAACTCCACGGCATCATCAGCAAGATATCCAGCACATCCGGCCTGGTGACTACTGCGTCGAACCAGCTGCACTCCAGCGCCGAGCATATTGCCTCCAACGCCGAAGAGGTTGCAGCCCAGGCCGGAACTGTTGCCACCGCCGGAGAAGAGATGTCGGCCACATCCGGTGACATCGCCCAGAACTGCCAGATGGCGGCCGAGGGCGCGCAACGAGCTTCGCAAGCGGCCAATAACGGCGCCGAGGTGGTCGAGAGGACCGTGGCCGTCATGGGACAGATAGCCAACAAAGTGCAGGAATCGGCCAAAACTGTGGAAAGACTTGGAGCCCGAAGTGATCAGATCGGCGCGATTATCGGCACGATTGAAGACATTGCCGACCAGACCAACCTGCTGGCGCTGAATGCCGCCATCGAAGCGGCCCGCGCCGGAGAACAGGGGCGCGGTTTCGCTGTTGTCGCTGATGAAGTCCGGGCGCTGGCGGAACGCACCACCCGCGCCACCCGCGAGATCGGCGAAATGATCAAGACCATCCAGAAGGAGACCAAGGGCGCGGTTGTAGCCATGGAACAGGGGG
>JAURXC010000166.1 GCA_030654645.1 Deltaproteobacteria bacterium
AGGATGTGGCTGAAAGCAAGATCGGCACGGAGAATTACGACATAGAGGCCCGCTACATGGGTAAACCGCTGGGTGGCATGGCAATCCGATTGGCAGCCGGCGCTAACGCCCTGGATACTGCCAACAGGGTCAAGGCAAAGATGGCGGAGTTGTCCAGGTACTTCCCGGCCGGCATGAAGGTGGTCTACCCCTACGACACCACGCCGTTTGTCAAAATATCGATCGAAGAGGTGGTCAAGACCCTGATCGAGGCGGTTTTCCTGGTGTTTGTGATCATGTTTCTCTTCCTGCAGAACATCCGTGCCACCTTGATCCCGACCATCGCGGTGCCGGTGGTATTGCTGGGAACCATGGGGGTGCTCTCGGCCTGCGGTTTTTCGATCAACACCCTGACCATGTTCGCACTGGTTATCGTCATTGGCCTGTTGGTTGACGACGCCATCGTCGTCGTCGAAAACGTGGAACGAATCATGTCCGAGGAGGGACTGTCTCCGAAAGAGGCGACCATCAAGTCCATGGGGCAGATTACCAGCGCCCTGTGGGGCATCGCCACGGTACTGACGGCGGTCTTTCTGCCGATGGCGTTTTTTGGCGGCTCCACCGGTGTCATCTACCGTCAGTTTTCGATCACCATCATTTCCGCGATGATCCTCTCGGTGCTGGTGGCCATGACTCTGACACCGGCGCTCTGCGCGACGCTCCTCAAGCCGGTTGAAAAGGGTCATACACCGGGCGAATGTGGCTGGTTCTGCCAGTTCTTCCGCTGGTTCAACAAGATATTCGACTTCTGCAGGGTCAAGTATGAGGGCATCGTCGGGCGCTCCTTCAGCAGGCCGGTGCGCTATCTGGTGGTTTATGGCGCCGTGGTTGCAGGGATGGTGTTCCTGTTCATGCGACTACCGACCTCCTTCCTGCCGGATGAGGATCAGGGCTTCATCATCTGCCAGATCCAACTCCCGGCCGGGGCCACCCAGGAACGGACCCTGAAGGTTGTCGAACAGCTGGAAAAACATTTTCTGGAGAAGGAACAAAAAACAGTGGAGGCGGTGATTACCGTGGCCGGTTTCAGCTTTGCCGGTCGTGGCCAGAACATGGGTCTGGCCTTTGTCAGGCTCAAGGACTGGAAGTACCGTCAGAGCCCTGACCTGAAAGCGCCGGCAGTGGCCGGCAGGGCCATGGGAGCTTTTTCAAAGTTCAGGGACGGCATGGCATTTGCCTTCTCACCGCCTGCGGTGGTGGAGTTGGGGCAGGCCAACGGCTTTGACTTCATGCTGCAGGACCGTAGCGGCCTGGGACATGAGAAGCTGATGGAGGCCCGTAACCAACTGCTGGGTATGGCGATGAAAAATCCCAAACTGATAGCGGTGCGTCCCAACGGCCAGGACGACTCCCCCCAGTTCAAGCTCGACATCGACGATGTACGGGCCGGCGCGCTGGGAGTATCACAGGCGGACATCAACAGCGTGCTGGCTACCGCCTGGGGCAGCTCTTACGTCAACGACTTCATAGAAAATGGCCGGGTCAAGAAGGTCTATCTCCAGGCCGACGCCAAGTACCGCATGCTGCCGGAGGATATCGGCAGGTGGTATGTCCGCAACAGCAGCGGCACAATGGTGCCCTTCTCGGCTTTTGCCACCGCTCACTGGCAATATGGTTCCCCCCGACTGGAGCGCTACAACGGCATACCATCGGTGGAAATCATGGGTCAGGCCGCGCCCGGTATCAGTACCGGCGAGGCCATGGCCGAGATGGAAAAGATGGCCGCGAAGCTCCCTCCAGGTGTCGGTTATGAGTGGACCGGTCTCTCCTACGAGGAGAAAAACGCGGGGGCACAGGCGCCGGCTCTCTATGCCATCTCGCTGCTGGTGGTGTTCCTTTCGGTTGCCGCGCTTTATGAAAGCTGGACCATCCCCTTCGTCAACCTGCTGATGCTGCCGTTGGGCCTGGTGGGCGCGGTCACGGCGGTTTCGCTGCGGATACTGCCTAATGACGTATATCTGCAGATCGGCCTGTTGACCACGATCGGGCTTTCCACCAAGAACGCGATCCTGATCATCCAGTTCATCAAGGAACAGATGCATCAGGGGCATGAGCTGGTCGATGCGACCCTGTCGGCGGTCAAGATTCGACTCCGTCCGGTTATCATGACGTCGCTGGCGTTCTTCTTCGGAACGCTGCCGCTGGCGCTCACCAAAGGCGCCGGAGCAGCGGCGCAGAACGCCATCGGTACCGCAGTTACCGGCGGCCTGCTCTCGGCCACCTTCATCGACCTGCTCTTCATTCCGTTCTTCTTTGTCATGATATCCAGGCTGTTTGGGCGTAAGAAATACAAGCCTCACCCTGAAGAACCTGCTGCAGCAACTGTTTCGGAGGTAAACTGAAATGAAACATAAATTACGGATATTGCCGGTATCGTGTCTCGCGCTGGGCGCTCTGCTCTGCCTTTCCGGCTGCACGACCATGGCTCCCAAATACAGCCGTCCCGCAACTCCTGTCACAGACGCCTGGCCTACAGGTCCGGCTTATCAGGAGCAAGCGGCAAAGCAGGCGCAGAAGCCGCTGGACGAGATACCCTGGCGGGAGTTTTTCATCGACGAACAGCTGCGCCAGCTGATCGCGCTGGCGCTGGAGAACAACCGCGACCTGCGGGTGGCCGCGCTCAATATCGAGCGTTTCCGGGCGCTGTACCAGATCCGGCGCTCCGATCTTTTGCCGAAGGTAGACGCATCCGCCGCCGCCACATTCCAGCGCATTCCCGAAGACCTCTCCGGCTCGGGCCGGGCCACGACCGTCGATCAGTACAATCTGGGTCTGGGTGTCAGTTCCTACGAACTGGACCTGTTCGGGCGGGTGCGCAGCCTCAAGGACCAGGCGCTGGAGCAGTTTCTTGCCACGGAGCAAGCCCGGCGCGCTGTCCAGATCAGCCTGGTTTCACAGGTGGCCGCAGGCTACCTGGCCCTGGCGGCCGACCGCGAGCGGCTGCGGCTCGCCAAGGAAACTCTCTCCAACCAGCAGGAGTCTTTCAAGCTTATCCAGAGCCGCTTCGATGCCGGCGTTTCCAATGCGCTGACGCTCAACCAGGCCCGAAGCAGTGTTGATACGGCGCGGGTTGACATTGCCCGTTACACCACGCTGGTGGCCCAGGACGAGAACGCCTTGAACCTGGTGGTCGGTTCGCCTCTTCCGTCCGATCTGTTGCCGGCTGCTCTCTCCGAAACGCTGGCGGCGCTTAAGGACGTGGCCCCCGGCCTGCCGTCCGACGTGCTGCTTCGCCGGCCGGACATCCTGCAGGCCGAAGGGCAGCTTAAGGGGGCCAATGCCAATATCGGCGCCGCACGGGCCGCGTTCTTTCCCAGAATCACGCTTGTTTCATCAATCGGCCTCGGCAGCGACGATCTGGCCGGACTATTCAAGCCGGGTTCCTTTGCCTGGAAATTCGCGCCGCAGATTACACTGCCCATCTTCGACGGCGGCAGCAACAGAGCCAACCTGAAGGTGGCGGAAACGGATCGCGAGATACTGGTGGCCCAATATGAGAAGGCCATTCAGAGCGCCTTCCGCGAGGTGGCCGACGCACTGGCCCAGCGCGGGACAATCGACGAGCAGCTGGCGGCGCAGCAGTCCCTGACCGACTCCACCTCCGAGAGCTTCCGCCTTTCGCAGGCCCGTTACGACAGGGGTGTTGACAGCTATCTGGCGGTGCTGGACTCGCAGCGCTCCCTTTACGGCGCCCAACAGAACCTGATTACGGTGCGCCTGGCCCGCCTGACCAATATCGTCAATATCTACAAGGTGTTGGGTGGCGGCGGGGATGCCGGGCAGCGACCTTGAACGGCACCTCCGCTACGCTTCCGGGTGAATCTTGACAAGCTGCTGATTTGCTGTATAAAACGAATGTGCTGAAAATATTTTAACTTGAATTGTCAGTGCCGGAATAGTGCGGCCGACCGGGATACTTCAGTCTGCCGCCCGGTGAATAGATAAGGCGCGCCGGGTGCATTGCAAACACCGGTAAAACGCGCCATATTTTTTTCAGGTGCCTACGGAATGAACGTTCAGTCAGTTATCTGGAATCTGAAAGAGTCGGCCATGACCAACATCCCCGTAGAGCCATCTCCCAGCCCGAAAAATCCAGCGATACGGATTGTATCGATCCTGATAATCTCGTTTATTTTATTAATCGCAGTACCAACAGCATATGCGGAGTGGCGCGAGGCCGGCGTGCGCATGGGCCTCCAGGCAGGTCCGAAGCGTGAATATTTTCATCTGTACGAAGCCTTCGGGGTATATGGCCTGCCTTGGGATTGGCGTGCAGCTTCCGGATGGGGGGTGTCTCCACAGCTCAGCACATCCGCCGGCGCGCTGGTTGGCGGCCAGGAAACCGGATTTATCGGTTCCATCGGCACGGGGCTGGTTTTTGACAAAAACGGCAAGGGCGGAGCGGTGGAGGCGGGACTGAACATAGACCTTCTGGACAAGCGCCAGTTCGGTCATCAGGACTTCGGAAGCGTTCTCCTGTGGGGCGCTTATATCGGCCTTTCCTACCGTTTTGCAAGCGGGCTGGGAGTGGGATATCGCCTGCAGCATCTGTCTAACAATCGCATTTTATATTCCAGCAAGATCCCCAACCCCGGGGCCGACCTGCATATGATCGGGGTCAGCTGGCACTTCTGATCTACCGCTTTTTATGGCCGGGTAAAAACCGGCATCCAGGAGTTTTATATCGTGAGAGGCGCGCTACTTTTGATGATCCTGCTGATCTCGGCCGCGCCGGCCATTGCCGATGAATTGTACGGCATGGGAGGAATGATGCGCAGCCGGAACCTGGATGCGGACGACTCTTCCTACTCCTGGCAACTGGAATACCGGCAGCCGCTCGGCGAACATTTGGCGGTGAGCCTTTCCTATCTGAACGAGGGGCATGTGCCGGCTCACCACCGGGACGGCAACGCCCTGCAACTCTGGGCGACAGGAGAACTAATCGCCAGGCGTCTCTCTCTGTCGGCCGGGTTCGGCCCCTATTACTATTTTGATACGACACTTCCAGCGGCCAACGGGTCTTACACCAATCACCACGGTCTGGGGGGGATAGCCAGTCTGGCGCTGATCATTGAGACGGAAACTCCCTGGCTTTTTCAGCTGCGCACAAACTGGGTCAATACATTTGGCCAGATGGACACGGTCTCAGCGCTGGCGGGGATCGGCTATCGATTGGACGTGTCCGGACCGCCAAAATCCGATCATGATCAGGCAGTGTCAGATGTTGCTGAAAACGAGATTACGCTGTTTGCCGGGCGGACGATCACCAACAGCTTCGAGTCCGAACACTCCACGTCGCTTTGCCTTGAGTATCGCCGGGGGCTCCTGAAGTATCTGGACTGGACCGCTTCCTGGATCTACGAGGGGGACACCCGTCTGATCAGGCGGGATGGGGTGGCCAGCCAATTCTGGGCAGTCAAGGACTTCAAGCAGGACCGGATTGCATTGGGGTTCGGCGTTGGCACTTATTTTTCCATCGACCGGCAGGCCGGAAGCAGTTTGAACGGTGATCGGCTTGTCTCCATGATAGCAACCCTGACCGGAAGCTATCGCCTTGATCCGAGCTGGTCATTGCGCACCTCCTGGAACCGCATCGTCACCAACTACGATCGGGACACGGACGTGATCATGGGTGGCGTGGGATACCGGTTTTAGCAAGTATCAGGGAGGAATGTCATGACCGGACAACAGAAGAATTGGTCGATCATAGTCGTAGTGATACTGATTCTTGGCATCCTGGGTGTAGTCGCCTGGCAGAAGTTTGGCAAGACAGATAAGAACAAAGGTATTGTCAGTGGCAACGGGCGCATTGAGGCGGTCGAGATCGATGTTGCCGCCAAGTCATCCGGCCGGGTAAAAAATATTCTTGTCCGCGAAGGTGAGTTTGTTACAGCCGGGCAGGTTGTGGCAACCATGGATATCGAGACTCTGGAAGCCCAACTTCGCCAGGCCGAGGCGCAGTTGCAGCAGGCGCACAGCTCGGTCGCCACCGCACAGAGTCAAGTGGTCCAGCGTGAGAGTGAGAAGGAGGCAGCTCGGGCACTGGTAAAACAGCGCCAGGCCGAGCTCGTAAAAGCGCGGCAGCACTCGGACCGCTCCTCGGAGCTGGTCAAAGGGGGAGCCATGGCGAAACAGGACGCCGATGACGATTATGCCCAGCTCCAGAGCGACGAGGCCGCGCTAAACTCGGCCCGCGCCCAGCTTGCTGCCAGTGAGGCCGCTATCACGACCGTACGCACCCAGATTGCCGGGGCAAAATCGGCCGTGGAGGCGGCCAGGGCCAACGTCGAACGAATTCAGGCGGATATCCGCGACAGCGTCCTTAAATCTCCCCGGGACGGGCGGGTACAGTACCGCGTTGCCCAACCCGGCGAGGTGGTCGGCGCCGGTGGGCGTGTTCTGAACCTGGTTGACCTGAGCGATGTTTATATGACCTTTTTCCTGCCGATGGAAGCAGCCGGGAAAGTCGCACTCGGTTCCGAGGTGCGTTTGATACTGGACGCCGTGCCCCAGTATGTGATTCCCGCAAAGGTATCGTTTATTGCCGACGTGGCCCAGTTCACCCCCAAAACAGTGGAGACGGCCAGTGAACGTGAAAAACTGATGTTCCGTATCCGGGCTCAGATTCCGGTGGAGCTGCTCAAAAAACATATCACCCAGGTCAAGACCGGTCTGCCCGGCATGGCCTATGTGCGGCTCGATGCCGCCAAGCCGTGGCCTGCCCACCTGCAGGTGAAGCTGCCGCAATGAGCGACTGCGATCCGCAAGCCATCCGTGCGCCCCTGCCGCCCGTAGCAAGACTGCAGGGAGTCAGCCAGCGCTACGGCAAGACCCTGGCGCTGGCTGCGGTTGATCTCGATCTGCCGGCCGGCTGCATGGTCGGCGTCATCGGGCCGGACGGCGTGGGCAAGTCGAGCCTCTTCTCGCTGGTCGCAGGCTCCCGTGCCATCCAGTCCGGGCAGATCGACGTCCTGGGGGGCAACATGGCCGACAGGCGCCATCGCCGTGCGGTCTGCCCCCGTATTGCCTATATGCCCCAGGGGCTCGGCAGGAATCTCTACCCGACCCTGTCGGTGCTGGAGAATGTGGAGTTTTTCGCCCGGCTGTTCGGCCACGGCCGCCAGGAGCGGGAGCGGCGCATTGCCGGGCTGCTGGCCGCCACCGGCCTGGCACCCTTTGCCGACCGGCCGGCAGGCAAGCTCTCCGGCGGCATGAAGCAGAAGCTGGGCCTCTGCTGCGCCCTGATCCACGATCCCGACCTGTTGATCCTGGACGAGCCCACCACCGGCGTCGATCCATTATCGCGCCGCCAGTTCTGGGAATTGATCGACCGCATCCGCGCCGGTCGGACCGGCATGAGCGTACTGATCGCCACCGCCTACATGGAGGAGGCCGCCCGTTTCGACTGGCTGGTGGCGATGAACGGCGGGCAGGTGCTTGCCATTGGCACGCCACGGGAACTCCTGGCCCAGACCGGCACCACGACCCTGGAAGAGGCGTTCATCGCCCTCTTGCCCCAGGCGCAGCGGGAGGGCTACCAACCGGTCATGATCCCGCCGCGGGAGGCAGAGCCCGACGGCAAGGCCGCCATCGAGGCCCACGATCTGACCATGCGCTTCGGCAACTTCACCGCTGTCGACCATGTCAGCTTCCGCATCGAGCAGGGGGAGATCTTCGGCTTCCTCGGCTCCAACGGCTGCGGCAAGACCACCACCATGAAGATGCTGACCGGCCTCTTGCCGGCCAGCGAAGGGGAGGCCCGGCTCTTTGGCCGGCCGGTGGACCCGCGCGACATCGACACCCGCCGCCGGGTCGGCTACATGACCCAGTCCTTTTCCCTTTACGGCGAGCTGACGGTGCGGCAGAACCTGGTTCTGCACGCGCGCCTCTTCAGCATGCCGGAAGCGCGGATTCCCGCCCGTGTAGGGGAGATGGCAGAGCGCTTCGGCCTGAACGGGGTGATGGATAGTCTGCCCGATGCCCTGCCGCTTGGGCAGCGCCAGCGGCTCTCCCTGGCCGTGGCCATGATCCACGGCCCGGAGATGCTGATCCTGGACGAGCCGACCTCGGGGGTCGACCCGGTGGCGCGCGATGGCTTCTGGCAGATCATGATCGACCTGGCGCGCCGGGACAGGGTCACCATCTTCATTTCGACCCATTTCATGAACGAGGCGGA
>JAURXC010000169.1 GCA_030654645.1 Deltaproteobacteria bacterium
GCCGCCTCCGTACTGATTGATGATCTGGTGATTCTTGCCCATCAGCCTGGCAAACTCCCAGTACTCATAGAGCGCGTAGGGTTGTATTTTTCCGACTTTGCCCACGCTAAAGGGCAGAATATAGGCCAGCTTGCCGTAACCGCCTTCCTTCTGGCCGTTCATGCCGGCAACCCCGGCCAGATGATCACCGACCGAGGTGTTGGTCTTGTAGGCGTCGTCAAAGTCTGTTTTCAGATACTGTCCGGTCACAGTTATTACGCCAGCTGGGAGTTTCTGTTCATACATCATGTCAATGGCATAGGCGGTGTAGTCTACCGTGTCCGAATTGGTAACAGCTGATCCGTAGGTATTGTTGGCAGGGTTGGCGGCCGGTGCTGTTGTTACGTTTTTGTAGGCTGCATCGGGCTGGTAGGCCATGCCGAAGCCGATGTTCAGGACGTTTTTCTCGCCGAAGTAGGTGCCCTGGTAACCTGAGCCACCTTCTGAATCCAGGAAGTCGTAGGTGATGCGACCGACATATTCCAACATGGTCTTGGGCGCGTTCGAGGATATGTAGGTTTTTCCGTCCAGAGGGTTCTGTACCGCCGACGAACCTTCACGTCCCTGGAAGACACCGGCATAGTATGTCAGCTTGTCTTCAAAAAACCGGCCATAGGCCACGCCGCCCAGATCGCGGCTGAATTTGGCCGGAGATGCGCCATAGGCGCTGTAGACAAACATGGAGCGGTCCTGGGACAGGGGAGCAAAGCAGTCATCAAGGTTGGCGCGGGTAAGAGGTATCTTGGTCAGACCGACTTTCAGGTTGAAAGCCGGATGCAGGTTGGCAATGGCATAGGCGTCAATGATGCGCACATCCCGGTCATTCCAGTCTACGTCCTGGGCTGAAAGCCCGTAAAGAACCGGGTTCTTGGTGGTTCCGGTATTGCCGCAGGTCTGGAACTTGTAGCCCCAGGTGTCGTCCAGCATACCGGTCATCCCCATGCGGTTGCGCATGAAGTGGATATCGGTACGGCTGTCTTCTCCCTTGCTACCTCCGCCATAGTCGGTGTTTTCCACATAGATCTGGCCTTTCAGGTCAACCTGCAGAAAACCTCCGTCTTCACCGAACTCTATACGGGGGCCTGCCTGTGCCTGTGATACAAAACAAACACTCAACAGAAGTGCCGAACCTGTTGCTACCGTCTTGCAACTACGAGAAAACACCGGTTCCTTCAGCATGAAAAATCTCCTTTCGTCGAGCTATTGTCTCGACCGTACGAGAGCATTAATGAATCTGTTGTCAATCGTACCGGTTTTCATGTAAAAGAAAATTCAAAGTTTGTTATAGTCAAATCACAGTTTGAAATAAACGGAAAGCGCTATATATGGAATCCGTATACCTGAAGACATTGGTAGAGGTTGTAAAAGCGGGAAGCATCTCCAAGGCTGCCGATGTGCTTTGTGTTACCCAACCGGCGGTTACTCGCCGTATCAAGTTCATTGAAGAGCAGTATGGATACCCGTTACTTGATCGAGACGGCCATGTTTTTATCCCTACCGATGCAGGCAAGCTGGTGTATGAAAAAGCCGAGAAGATGCTTGCCATAGAGCGAGAATTGCTTGCCGGGCTTAAATCAATTCACGAAAAGAAAAGTATCGCATTCATCTGTACTCCAACCTTCGGAGTTGTTCACCTGCCGACAATAATGCGGGAATTCATGATGGAATATAACGATCTGGCGGATCTGTCCTTCATGTTTGACATGCCGGGAAATATTGTTGACGCCATGCGGGATGGCATGTATGACCTCGCCGTTCTGGAGCACTGCGAGTGTTTTGACTTCACTGACCTGTCAACAGTCGCGTTGCCGGGAGACGACATGATCTTTGCCAGTTCGTCCGCACTTGCACTTTCAGGCGGCATCATCGATCCCGGCGGACTGTTTGCACAGACAGTTTTCGTTCGCAAGGAGGGTTGTTGTTCAAGAACTCTTCTGGAGGCCAATCTTCGGGAGATAGGCCGGACTTTGTCAGATTTCAGGAGTTTTGTGGTTGTTGACGATCTGCATATGATTGTTCAAGCGACACGCGATGGGCAAGGCATCTCCTTTCTGTCGCGAGAACTTGTACAGGACCAGATAGAAACGGGCCAACTTCGTGAACACCTTATCAACGGTTTCAGGCACCATCGCAACAGGACTCTGATCATCCATGGTGATCATCATCAATATCCAAAATCACCGCTCAACTATTTTGTTAACATACTAACGACCCGCTTTGGGTTACCCACCAATAAAAAATGAACTGATCAGTTCACACATCTGCTGGCTGTAACATGCAAACGCCGGTAAGTAGCAATGTTATCCCAATTCTAAATCACTTGCATTCCAGATAAGTGTCTCTCCTCTTAGAAAAATCATTTGACAACACACCGCTGCAAAGTCTATATGAGTATATAGTCATTCACTCGAAAAGGATTTTTATGAGAGAGCTTATTGAATATCGCGCGGAAATACTGAAATCCCTGGGCCAGCCAACCCGATTGAAAATCATCGATTTCCTGCGCGATGGCGAACGCTGCGTCTGTGAAATATTCCCCGCCATCGCCGAGGAGCAGTCCAATACCTCCCGGCACCTGAACATGATGCTGTCTGCCGGGGTTCTTTCCCGCCGCAAGGACGGACTGAAGATTTACTATGCCATAAAACATCCCGAGATCTTGGAGGTGATGGATATCGTCACCCGGATCGTGAAACAGGACATCACCGGACGGCACCGTCTCTTGAAGGCGGCCTGACCGTAACCCGCGAAAGGAGCATCAACCATGAAAAATCTGGCCATAGAATGGCGGCATTATGACAAGGCAGGCGCAACCTGCGATCGCTGTGCAACCACAGGCGCAGCGGTCAAAAAAGTCATTTCCGGTTTGAGCGCTGAATTGGAGGAGAAGGGTATTGCTGTTACTTTCACGGAGACACTGCTCCCCGAAGAGCTGATGGCCCAATCAAACATGCTCCTGTTCAACGGAGTTCCTCTTGAGCAAATCCTGGACAATGCGGCCGTGAATGAAAACAGCTGTTCATCCTGTTCATGCCTGACCGGAACTGAGACCAGTTGCCGGACGGTTGAATATCAAGGCGCTACCTACGAGGAGATTCCCGAGGAACTGGTCATCAAGGCAATCCGGACAGTAGTGGCTTCCAATATTCCGTAATTTTTTTGTCTCATTAAGTGAGTATTCAATCAGTCACTCATGGAGTTTACGTGCTGAAAAACTTTGCCGACTACATCGTCTTCACCCTGATCGGGCTGGTTCCCGGTTCACGTTCGGGCGAATCCCTGAACTTCTTCATCTACGACACACTGAAGATTTTCCTGCTGCTCACCACGATCATCTTCGTGGTTGCGATCATCCGCAGCTCCTTTCCTCCAGAGCGGACCAAGCGCATCCTTTCCCACAAGCGGGAGTATATCGGCAACGTAATGGCGGCCCTGTTGGGAATTGTCACACCCTTCTGCTCCTGCTCGGCGGTGCCGCTCTTCATCGGATTTGTCGAGTCGGGGGTGCCGCTGGGAGTAACCTTCTCGTTTCTGATCTCCTCACCCAGGGTCAACGAGGTGGCCCTGATC
>JAURXC010000171.1 GCA_030654645.1 Deltaproteobacteria bacterium
TCCACCGGGTCGAGAAAGTTGATCGGCACCGAATCCACATCCAGTTCCCGTAATGTAAGGGCCATTTCGATACGCTGCTCCATGGTTTCACCCAGACCAAAAATGCCGCCCGAGCAGACTTTCAAACCGGCTCGTTTGGCCACACGCACCGTTTCCACATCCTCTTCGTAGTCATGGGTGCTGCAAATCATGGGAAAATAGCTGCGGGCGGTTTCCAGGTTGTGGTGATAGGTCACCATGCCGGCCTCAAGCAGAAGGCAGGCGGTCTCGTAATCCAGGATACCTAGAGAGCAGGAGGGATTGATATTGGTTTCATTTCTGATACGTCGCAATGTGGAGCAGATTTGATCCAGCTCCCTGCCCTTGCTGACGGTGGTGCCGCTGGTAATGATACCGTAGCAAGAGGAGCCGATGGATTCCGCCATCTTGGCGCAGTGGACCAGTTCATCCTCATCCACCAGCGGATATACGGCCACACCGGTCTGGTGGTGAACCGACTGTGAACAGAAGGCGCAGTTTTCCGGGCAACGCCCGGATTTGGCGTTGATGATCGAACAGAGCGTAACCTCGGTCCCGATGAAATGCTCCCGAATGCGGCCGGCTTCCGCCAGCAGCAGACTAAGATCATTCCCCCCGGCTGAAGCCAGTTGCATTGCTTCGGAGGCCTCGATTTGCCGGCCCTGCAGAATGGCTGACGATAATTTGCGCAAATAATCATACATGAGCGGATTTTCTCCTTTTGAATGGAACTGAATACCATGGACGCGCACAACTTGTCAACCAACGCACAACTACAATGGTTTACAATCTTTGGGACAATCTGCTGTAACTATTATTTACAGCCACAATACAAAACAAATCCGCACATGGAACGGAAATATTTACTAATAGCTGATTTTTAGACGTTTTTTACATATATATGATTTGGCTCATTATTTGCTTTGATCCACACCAGTTTCATGTAAATACGCTTGAAAGAGCTGTTGATCTGACAAGCCTCATATTTCTAAACATACATAGTTCGGGAGGTTGCAAATGAAACCAGCAAAGAATCCGTCACAAAGCCTGTTAATCGGATTGGTGATGTCAATCCTGTTGACAATCGCAACGGCGGGAGCTGTCTGCGCGGCGGGTACGGCCGTGCTTCCCGACTATCGCAAGCCGGTTTTGCTGCCGTCCTCCCAGACCAACGCCTGGACCAACGTAGTTCCCAACGCGCTGGCCGATTATTTCACCTATGTCCCATTCACCACCGCTGACGCGGTCAAGCTCGGCTTCCCCAGCAGTTGCGGACGGCTTCCGGGTGATGCGGCCAGCACCGAGGATTGCTACACCATCACCGTCAAGAAGTTCCAGCAGCAATTGGCTCTGCCGGGCATCTTCGGCGGCGGCAGCGGCCTGATCGATCCCGCATCCGGTTTCCCCTTTGCTCCGGCCAACTATCCCTGGGTCTACGGTTACGGTTCCGGCGGCGCCGGCTGGCTGCTCCCCTACTACGACACCGCCAAAGCGGGCGTCGTTGCCAACACCCCGGTTACCGGAAACGCTCCTCCCCCGTTTACCGACGGAACATATTCGACTAACGGCATCTGGCATTTCCCGGCTCCGACCATCAAGGGTACCCAGGGACGTCCGGTCCGGGTGCAGTGGCTGAACGAACTGCCCAACGAGAAGCCGACCGGCTTCGACCCGACCGTCTGCGACGGCGCTCCCTTTGACTGTTTCCCCTACAACCGTATCGTCACCCACGTCCACGGCGCCCATGTCGGCCCGGAAAGCGACGGCATGGTTCATTCCTGGTTCACGCCGGGATTCACCGAGAAGGGGCCGTTATGGGAATCCACCCGCCAGTTCGGCCCGGAAGGAACCTACTTCTACCCGATGGATCAGGAAGCCGCCACCATCTGGTATCATGATCATTCCACCGGTTTGACACACAACAATACCAACATGGGCATGGCCGGCTTCTTCCCGATCACCGACGCCAACGAGAAGCGGCTGCAGGGTATCGGTGGTCCCAAGTATCTACCCACCGGCGCGCAGGAACTGGGTTTTGCGCTGCAGGATCGTATCTTCTACAACGACGGACAGCTGGCCATGCCGGATGCGCCGGTCATCGACGCGGCTGCCACAACCTGCGCCTACACCATCGATCCGGTCAGCGGCGACATTACCCCCACCGTGGCGGCCAACTGCTCTCCGCTCTACATGAAAGATCCGCTTAACGGCCACCTGATCCCTTATGTCAATAACGGCACCAACGTCCCGCTGCTTGCCACCAGCGCCACCCTGGAGTTCTTCGGCAACATGCCGGTGGTCAACGGGGTAACCTACGGCAAGTACAACGTGGACAAGGGTGTTTACCGCATGCGCTTCATCGGCGGCACCGATTCCCGCGCCTGGGCTCTCAGGCTCAAGGTGGCCGCTTCCAATCCGGCGCGCTATCTCCCCTTCTGGGTGATCGGTACCGAGCAGGGGCTGCTCAACAACCCGACCAAGCGCGAGAGTTTGCTGATCATGCCGGGCGAACGCTATGACGTGCTGGTGGATTTCAACAGCGCCGAAACACTGCTCAGTGACGGCGCCACTTCGGCCGGGCCGATGGATCTGGCCAATCAGCGTGTGATCGTCGAGAACTGGGCCGGAGACGGACCCTACGGCGGCGAAGTGATCCTGCCGCCCAATGATCCGCTGGCCGCGGCCTTCCGTTCGATCGACATTCCCGAGGTAATGGCGTTCGATGTCAGCGCGACAGCGCTGGGTGCGGCGGATGTGCCGGCGCCCACGACCACTCTTGCGCTGCGCCCCGCAAACATCCAGCCCCTGGTGGCGGATGCGCCGACACGTACCGTATCGCTGGTCGAGATCGTCGATAATTTCGGCCGGATCATGCCGACCATCGATGCCCGCGGCTTCATGAATTTCCCGGTTACCGAACTGCCGCAACTGGGTGCAACCGAGCAGTGGGATATCGTCAACACCACCGTGGACGCCCATCCGATGCATCTGCACCAGGTGGCCTTCCAGCTGATCAATCGCGAAGATATAAATGTTCTCGGCCTTGATCCGGTCACGGGCGATCCGATTCTGGATGTTGTTCCGGCACAGATCGTTCCGCCATACAATCCGGCCAGCTACAACGTCACGACACCGGCCGGTTCCACGCTGGTTCCAGCCGCATCACACGAAGCCGGCTGGAAGGATACGGTCATGTGTCCGCCGGGCAAGGTCACCAGGGTGATCGCCAAGTATGACATACCAGGTATCTATGTCTGGCACTGCCACATCCTCTCCCATGAGGAACACGACATGATGCGGCCGCTGGTGGTAACCACGCCGGCCACAAGCGTGACGCTGAATGCGTCCGGCGTCTCGCAGCCCAGCAATGCGACCATGACCCCGGTAACCCTGACGGCCCAGGCTTTAACCGGTATTGCGGCCTATCCGCTCGGCAGCGGGTTCGAGTACGAGTTCGTCGCAACCCAGGGCGCAACCGTGATCCCGGAGCAGCCGACCCGCATCGCATCCAAGATACTCAGTTCCACTGTTGACGGTTTCAACATGATACGCAGCGCCACATGGACGCCGCCAAGCACGCCGGGAACATACACCATCACCGTCAGCGCCAAGGCAATGGGACCAACAGGACCGGGCAACACAGGGCAGACCGCGTCCGTCACATATACCGTCGCAAATGCAACGCAAACCATTACCTTTACACCGCCGACAACAGCAACCTTCGGTGATGCGCCGATTCTTCTCTCCGCCACCGGCGGCGCTTCCGGAAATCCGGTCACCTTCGCGGTAACCAGCGGACCGGGCAATATTACCGGAG
>JAURXC010000177.1 GCA_030654645.1 Deltaproteobacteria bacterium
TGGGGCGAGCGCTCCGGAGTGGACGTAATTCGCCACAAGGAGGGGGCCGACCCTTCCGCGGTTGTATTCGACGCCTGTAAGGCGGCGGTTGCCCGGGGCGTTGACATCCTGATCATCGATACCGCAGGACGCCTGCATACCAAGGTAAACCTGATGGAGGAGATGAAAAAGATCCGCCGCGTGATCAGTCGCGAGATTCCCGGAGCGCCGCATGAGACTCTGCTGGTGCTTGACGCCGCCACCGGACAGAACGCGGTATCCCAGGCCCGGCTTTTCAAGGAGGCCGCCGGAGTGACCGGGCTGGCGCTGACCAAACTGGACGGGACCGCCAAAGGCGGCATCGTGGTGGCGGTCAGCCACGAATTCGCGCTGCCGGTCCGTTACATTGGTGTTGGCGAGTCGATCGACGATCTGCGCGATTTCGACCCCAGGGAGTTCACGGATGCCCTCTTCCAGGCCTGAAATATCCGCCTCCAAAAGGGGTCGAACAGGCAGGGAACCTCACGAAATCAATCAATTGGGGCTTGACTTCGCAACGCCTCCGTCGTATAGTTCAGCCCCTCGAAAGGAAATTGAACCCATGAATCAGGAACTGATAGAAGTGCTCGAAAAGAAAATCGGCGAGCTGGTAGAAAAATACACCGCCCTCAAAGAGGAAAATGCCCTCTTGAACGAAGAACTGCAACGCCTTTCATCCGACAGGGAAGGGATCAAATCCCGCGTTGACGCCCTGCTCGGCAAACTGGACGGTATCTAGGCGACGCGCATGGTCATCGTATGAAAAAGACACATGCGGTGACAGTGCTGGGGCGCGAGATTTCAGTCCGGAGTTCGGCACCGGCTGAAAAGGTCGCGGCGGTCGAGAAGTTTGTCAACGACAGGCTGCTGACCATCGGCAGTGCCCTGAAAAATGGCGACGCCCAACTGGTGCTGACCCTGGCCCTGCTGAACACAGCCGAAGAGCTGCTTGAACTGAGTTCGAAACATGAGCGTGATGCCGCGCTTGAGAGCAGAATGCTCGATATTATCGGCAAACTGGAAACAGCTTGATTTTAATGGTCTCTCAGGGAGACTTGATCATATATTCGCAACAGCAGCGCCGCAAATCGGACTCTTCAGCAGCGAACAGTCAAATCGCTTCTGATTGCTGATATCAGAAACTCGCAGAATATATCCTCGTTGAAAGGAAAAATCGCTCCGAGATCTTCATTGGAGAACCACATTTTCCCGTACGGCACTCGCGAGCCTTTTTCCATTTCCTTTCATCCTCCCTGGTCGACCTTCCCGGCATAACACCGGGACCAATCCATTACTACATTTGCGAGATAACCATGCCCAAGCGCTCACTCCGTTCGCAACTTCTGGCACAGCGACGGGCACTTGGCCATGATGCATGGCTGGCGTCCAGTCATGCGGCACAACAGAACCTGCTTGCGCTGAACGAATATCATCGGTCAGAATGCATTGCTCTGTACGCCCCGGTCCGGAATGAAACCGATACCGCGGAGATACTGGTTCATGCCTTCAAAGCCGGCAAGCGGGTGCTGTATCCGGCGGTTTGCGGTGAACACATGGTGTTCCGTCTGGTGGAGGGGCTGCATTCCCTTCAGCAGGGCGCCTTTGGCATACTGGAACCGTGCGCGGTCGGAATCGACCACCAGGCTGACGAAGCCGACCTGATTGTTGTACCGGGCGTTGCCTTTGACCTTTCCGGACATCGCATCGGCTACGGCAAGGGCTTTTACGACCGTTTTCTGCAGCACCCCGGTCTGAAGGCTCACCTGGTGGGTCTCTGCCACGACTTTCAGCTGCTGGCGGATTTAATACCGGGCGAACCGCATGACATACCCATGGAGATCGTCGTCAGCGACAGACGTATCATCCGCACGGAGAAGTAACCGAGGCCGCGTTCGCGGTTCGGATTTACATAAAGGAGGTTATTGATATGGAAGTAATCATTGCCGTTGTAGTTACATTGGCCGTCGCCGCTGGAGCGTATTTTGCCGGAAGCAAGCTGAACAAGAAGGATTCCGGCATAATCTTCAAGCAGGCAGAGGAATTGGCCAACAAGGTCATTGAAGACGCACGCCGTGAAGCCGAAAACATCACCAAGGAAGCCCAGCTCAAGGCCAAGGATGCGGCCATTCAGGCCAAGGAAGAACATGAACGCACTACCCGCGAGAAGAACAAGGACCTGCAGGTTCTTGAAAAACGACTGGCGCAGAAGGAAGAGAATCTCGACAAGAAGATGACCCTGATTGACCAGAAGGAGATGGATTTTCTCAAGAAGGAACAGACTCTTGCGCAGAAGGAACAGCTGCTTAATTCACGCGACGAGGAATTGAAGAAGGCGGCAGACGTACAGAACGAAAAACTCGAGCAGATTTCGGGCATGACCGCCGGCGAAGCCAAAAAGGAACTGATGAATGCGATGGAGAACGAGGCCAAGCACGACGTGGCCAAACTGATCCGAACCATCGAAGAGGAAGCCCGCGAAACCGCCGACAAGAAGGCCAAGGAGATCATGGCGCTGGCGATTCAACGCTATGCGGGCGAATACGTGGCCGAGCGAACCGTATCGGTGGTTCCGCTGCCGTCCGACGAAATGAAGGGACGCATTATCGGCCGCGAAGGCCGCAACATCCGTGCCCTGGAAGCCGCAACCGGCATCGACCTGATCATCGACGATACCCCCGAGGCGGTGATACTTTCTGGATTCAATCCTGTCCGCCGCGAGGTTGCCCGCCTCTCCCTGGAGAAGCTGTTGGCCGACGGACGCATCCACCCCGGCCGCATCGAGGAAGTTGTCGCCAAATCGACCGAAGAGGTTGAACTCTCCATCAAGGAAGCCGGCGAGCAGGCCGCCTTCGACCTGGGTGTGCATGGCATTCACCCTGAAGTTCTCAAGCTGATCGGACGTCTCAAATACCGCACATCCTACACCCAGAACGTCTACCTGCACTCGCTGGAAGTAGCCTTCCTGTGCGGCATAATGGCCGCCGAACTCGGCATTAACGTGAAACAGGCCAAACGCGCCGGACTGCTGCACGACCTGGGCAAGGCGGTTGACCACGAGGTCGAGGGTTCCCATGCCGTGATCGGCGCCGAACTGGCCCGCAAATACGGCGAAACCCCCAAGATCGTACACGCGATCATGGCCCACCATGAAGACGAGAAACCCAACTCAGTGCTGGCTATCCTGGTACAGGCCGCCGACGCGCTCTCCGGCGCACGCCCGGGAGCACGGCGCGAAATGATGGAAACCTATGTCAAGCGCCTGGGGGATCTGGAGCGGATTGCCACATCGTTCAACGGCGTCCAGTCTTCTTTCGCGATTCAGGCCGGCCGCGAAATCCGCGTCATGGTATCCAGCGACCAGGTATCCGACGACCAGTCGGTGGTCATGGCCCGCGACATCGCCAAAAAGATCGAGGCTGAAATGACCTATCCGGGGCAGATCAAGGTTAACGTTATCCGTGAAACCCGCTCTGTTGAATATGCCCGTTAAACTGCTTTTCATCGGCGATATCATCGGCAAGCCCGGACGCCAGGCGCTCTCGCGCGAACTGCACCGCCTGGTGGACCGCCACAATGTCGATCTGGTAATCGCCAACGGTGAAAACGCCGCCGGCGGCTTCGGCCTGACCGAAGAGACCGCCAGGGATCTGTTCAAGCAGGGTGTTCACCTGCTGACCAGCGGCAACCACATCTGGGACAAGAAAGAACAGGTTCCGTTGATAATGGCCGACCCGCGCATCATCCGGCCGGCCAACTATCCCGCCGGCGCCCTGGGCAACGGCAGCGCTATTCTGACCACACCGGGCGGGATCAAGGTCGGAGTGCTGAACCTGGAGGGGCGGGTCTACATGAAAAACCTCGAATGCCCCTTCAGGGTCGCCGACCGTGAAATTGAGCGGCTAAAGCAGGAAACGGCGATCATTTTTATTGATTTCCACGCCGAGGCCACATCGGAAAAGGCGGCGCTGGGCTGGTATCTGGACGGGAGGGTCAGCGCCGTGGTCGGCACCCATACCCACGTCCAGACCGCCGATGAATGCATCCTGACACAGGGAACGGCCTTCATGACCGATGCCGGCATGACCGGAGCATTCGACTCGGTGATCGGCATGGGCAAGGAAGAAACCATCAACCGCTTCCTGACCCAACTGCCGACCAAGTTCGAGGTGGCCAAGAAGGATATCCGCCTGAATGGTGTCGTGATCGGTGTGGATGAACAAAGCGGCAAGGCGCTCAGTATCGAACGTATAAATATAAGTTGTTAAAAAGCTTTGCCACGGAGGGCACAGAGAGCACAGAGTTTATTACCAAGAAGCTAACTGTTTTTTCGTTCTTTACCGGTTTTAAATTTTATATCTCTGTGATTTCTGTGGCTAACAAGTTTTTGAGGAGTTATCAGTTATGTCAGTAGCCGAACAGATGGCCGTCATCAAACGCGGTGCAGTCGAGATCCTGGTTGAAAAAGAACTGGAAGAGAAGCTCGAAAAATCACTCAAAAGCGGCGTGCCACTCAAGATCAAGGCCGGCTTCGACCCCACCGCTCCCGACCTGCACCTGGGACATACCGTACTGATCCACAAACTGCGCCAGTTCCAGCAGCTGGGGCACGAGATCAACTTCCTGATCGGCGACTTTACCGGAATGATCGGCGACCCGACCGGCAAATCCGAAACCCGCAAGGTGCTAACCCGCGAGGATGTGCTCAGAAATGCCGAAACCTACAAGGAACAGGTCTTCAAGATACTGGATCCGGAGAAGACCAAGGTGGTCTTCAACTCCGACTGGTTGAACGAACTGGGCTGTGGCGGCATGATCGCCCTGGCTTCCAAGTACACCGTGGCCCGCATGCTGGAACGGGACGATTTCCACAAGCGCTACAACTCGCAGCAGCCGATCGCGATCCACGAGTTCCTCTACCCGCTGATCCAGGGCTATGACTCGGTGGCGATCAAGGCCGATGTGGAGCTTGGTGGTACCGACCAGCTGTTTAATGTCCTGATGGGCCGTGATCTCCAACGTTCCCGAGGGCTTGAGCCGCAGGTTGTGCTGACCATGCCGCTTCTTGAGGGCCTCGATGGTGTCCACAAGATGAGCAAGTCGCTGGGCAATTACATCGGCATCACCGAGTCAGCCGACACGATCTACGGCAAGCTGCTGTCGATTTCCGATACGCTGATGTTCCGCTACTATGATCTGCTCAGTGACCTCGACCAAACTGAGATCAGGGCATTGGCAGAGGCGATGAACACTGGGGCGATTCACCCCAAAGAGGTCAAAAAACAGCTGGCCCGTGAGCTGACCGCGCGATACCACGGCCAGCAAGCGGCCCTGGCAGCCGAGACCAATTTCGAGCAGGTCTTTCAGAAAGGGGGGCTACCCGAAAGTATACCGGAGGTTGTCCTGCCGATCGGTGCCGATCTGTGGATTCCTCAACTCCTATTGCAGGCCGGTTTAGTCACTTCCACTTCCGATGGCCGGCGAAT
>JAURXC010000191.1 GCA_030654645.1 Deltaproteobacteria bacterium
GTATACGAGGCATCATAACCACCTTTAAGTGTCACTGAGATGGGCCGGTTAAGATTTAATGCGCCTGCCTGTGATCCACCCTTGAGCATGATGGTCTCGCCGTTCTGTGCTGCCGTGTAGGCCGCTTGCAACGTTGCGAAATCAAGTGTTGTAGCGCCTCTTACGATCCTGGCCGCGGCAGTGGTGCCGACAGGATTCACGGTGTAAGTTGCAGTGATAACCTGATTGCCGGTCACTCCGGTCGCATAGGTGTAGCTCGAACCGGTCAGTGTGATCGGCGTGCCGTTGATCTTGGCTGCGACAATGAAGCCGTTGGTGTTGAAGTTGTAGGTCGGCATGTCACCGGAGGAAACAATGGTCGGTCCGGTAACGCACTGATCCAGTGACACCGCATAGGAAGTAAGGGCAAAGTGGGCGGTGTAGTTGTGAGCTGCCGTGACGTTGGTTATGGTCAGGTCGGGCAGCAGGCTGACTTGCGTAGCCCCTTCCATCCAGTTGACGAAGTGATAGTTGACATCCGGGATGGCGCTTACCGTGACCGCATTGGCGCCATAGTTGACCGTCTGGTTGACAAGCGGCAGTCCTGTGCTTGCGCCAAAAGTCAATGTACCGTGTTCGCCGGTCGCCACCGCGTAATCTACCGCGAATGTGTCAATCGCGAAGTTGGCGGTGTAGGTGTGATTTGCGGTTACATTGTTCACGGTCAGTGCGGCGGTTGTGCTTACTACAGCCGCGCCTTCAGTCCAGTTGACGAAGTGGTAGCCAAGGTTCGGCACTGCCGTAACCGTTGTTGCGCTAGTGAAGTAAGGGATAACCTGGCTGGTTACACCGGTCAATGTGCCATTGAGTCCGGCGACGAAGTCGACGGTAAAGGTGTCAATGGCGAAGTTGGCGGTGTATGTGTGATTAGCCAGGACGTTGGTTACTGTCAGTGCCGGGGTAGTACTAACTACAGTAGCTCCCTCGGTCCAGTTGACGAAGTGGTAGCCGGTGATCGGTGCGGCGGTAACCGTGGCTGCATCGAGTGTGTAGGTTATCGTCTGGGATACGGATACGGTTCCGTTCACGGTGCCGTTGGTTCCGGCAATGAAGTTGACGGTGTAGGTCGGAATGGTTGCGCTGCAGACATCGTTGATGGTCGAGTTGATGCCGGTGCAGCTCCAGGTCAGAATTCCGGAGTTGTTGGTGACGATCGATTCCGTACCGGAAGCACACAGACCGGTGGTTGGTACGGCTGCAAAGAGCTGGCCGTTACTGGTGCCGCAAACTCCGTCAATAATATCGAAGCTCTGTGTATTGACAAAGGTCGGAGCAGCTGATTCGCCGGCGGCGTTGTAGGCTTTTACACGGTAGCTGTAGCGGTCGCTGGTCAGCACCGTTTCCGTGTAGGATGTCGCATTGGCGAGGGCGGTACCGACGGGAACGAAATCTGTGCAATTCAGACCGGCACAGCGCTCGACCCGGAAACCGATTTCATTTTTGGGGTTACCCGGAGTGTTCACGTCCAGTGCCGGGGTCGGATCAGTCCAGTTCAATGTGACAACTCCACCGGTGAATGTTGCAGGAGTAGACAAACCGGTCACAGTGTCGGGAACCACGCTGGTTACATTCAGTACGATCGGACGCATCATGTCCATCTCCTCATGGCTGAGGATGTGGCAATGCCAGACGTATTCCCAGGCGAAGTCATAAAGGATATTAGTTACCGGTGTCGGTCTTGCCTGTCCGGTCTGCCAGTCAACACTGTTGAAGCCCATCGGCGAGCCGATCGGGATGGCCGGGTTGAGCGGACGCAGGCTGTTGGTGATTCCGAATGGAAGTGCCGGAGCCCGTGGACGAACGGCAACGATGGTATCCATCAGAGGGCTGATCTTGACGGTGTCCTTCCAGCCCAGTTCGTTTGCTTCCGGCAGTGCGACCTGGCCATCCCAGCCGACACGGTTGATAAGCTGTACATCGAAGATGTGGAAGTGGATCGGATGGGTATCAACGCCGTTGTGCGAGATTTTCCAGATCTGGGTGCCGTCGGTTACCTGCCAGGGTATCGGGGTTGGAACACTTCCCAGAACCTGGACATCCACAGTGGTGGAGTTATTGATGGTCTCCGTCGGTAGATCGGAGAATCCGTACAGTATCAGCAGTGCGTTAAGCGTGGTCGGATTAGGCAGCTGCATGGCCAGGTTACCGCTCATACGACCATAGACCGGGTCGAAGGATGCGCCCATTTCGTCATGAATACCCTTGGGCTCAGTGATCATCTCTACCGGTTGCCCTGCCAGCGTCACGAATTTAAGGAACTGGTCATTGATCTGATTGATGCCTTCCCACGGAAAGTTGGGCGGGAAGTAGGAATTGGGATAGGCCGAGCTATATGCTGCCTGGCCGACGATGATAGGGTCCTGTGACCGCTCGAACAAGGTTTTTACCGGAGCCGGATTCAGTGCGGTCGGTGCTGCCGCCGAAGTGAACTCGGCTTCCAGAGCTGCCTGGTTGAAGGTATAGGATGGATCTACGGCAGGCAGACCTGATGTTCCGCCTGTTACGATGATCTGCATTACTGTGCGGGTGTTAGGTGCATAGCCTACTAATGGACCTGTGCCGCCATCCCAGAAACCTGTGATCGGATTGAATGTTCCACCGGTGCCGTAACCGCCGGAATCACGCATGTCGGCTGCGCCGGTGAAGTAGTCATAGCCTGGTACCCTGGCTGGCCAGGCAGCAGGAGCGTCATTGTAGAGGATCAGGGTTTTGCCTGCATATGCGCTGAAATCAACAATAACGTCAGCACGTTCCGCAGGTCCAAGAGCCAGACCGGTTTTGTCGACTACGCCGACCCAGAATGCGGTTGGGTCAGTAATGTAAGTTACCGGTTGCGGAACCCTGATGTCCGGTTTCGGCAGAAATCCGCCTTCAGTTCCAATCTGGAAGAAGCTGGGGCCGCTTAATGCAGGATCGGGAACGCCGCCGTCACGTCCGTCAACAGGCCAGTCCGCCGGCCAGTTGTTAAGTGTGGCAAGCTCCGCCGATGCAGGCAGCATCTTTACTTCAGTCAGGTTGGACTTGCCGGGGGCCAGTAGTCTTGTGTCGGGACTGGGCTGTGCCGGGTCTGCTTCATAGAACGACAGGTTCCAGAAACGGTCGCTGGCTGCGTTCAGGATGCGGAAACGATAGGCGCGTGGATCTACTGTCAAGGACGGGAAAACCGTACCGTTGACAACGGCGCTATCCTGAAAGGCTTCCATCCCCATGGAAACATTAGGTGTTCCAGGGATCATGGTTGGCTGTCCGGGGGTGGTGCAATTGGCGTACACATTTGGGAACGGGCTGCTGCAGTCCGCATCGTAGTAGGGGTTGGCTACCGGACCTTTGGTTACCGCTGTGGCCGGGTAGAACCAGGGGCCATACATCCAGCGGCCGAAGGGGTTGACGCCACCGGAGCCTGCCAGGGAATTCTGGGCCGGCATGTAGACATGCGGCAACCAGAGGTCGCCGGTCACCGGCGGGCGCACGCCGTTGATGTCGGGAGTTCCGCTGCCCCAGTTCCAGAGCGGGTCGGTTGCGCGGACAGTCGGAACCGTGATGGGAATGTCAAAGAGGCCGGTTGCAGCATTGAACAGGTACTTGGTGGTATCTGCTGCGTTTACGAAGGTTTTGTCCTGAATGATCAGCGGAATCTGGTCGGCGGGGAGCAGTCCGCGAGCAACAAGATCCTGCTCGTGTTGATCGGTAATCACGTAGCCAGCGGCTTCACCGGCATATACATTGAGCCTGGTAATGCCGAATGCGTGGTCGTGATAGAACATCAAACGGGCGCTCTGCTGGTTGGTGTAGTAGTAGGTCATCGAACCGTCGCCCGGATCGGGCATGTCGGGCACGTTCTGGAAACTCACGCCTTTGGTAAAGGGGGTAATTTCATTGGCTGGCGTGATCCACTGGTGTGGCGTTCCATCACTGATCCAAGGGGTTCTGCCGCCATGCAGGTGAAGGTCTGCGCGGTTCTGGGTATAACTGGCGCAGGTGTTTGGTTCTATGGTGTTGTCGCAGGGGGTGCCTTCTCCACGGACGGTGCCCATGTAGGCCGGTCCGGTGCCTGCGCCCATAACAGATGCATCCACCGGAATGAAAAGATCGCCACCAGCTCCTGCAGGGAGGCTGTTGGTGAACTTTATCCTGACCGGTCGATCTCGCTGGGCAATGATGTTCGGTCCCAGATAGCGAATCGGGTCTGGTGCGACTGTGTTAAAGTTAGCGTCGCATGGTGGTTGCAACTGTCCGCCGCAGGCGGATGTGTCGGTTCCGAAATTGGTCTGACGGTATCCGCGCAGCTTGGTGCCCGGAAGGGGCAGGTCGGAATGCATACGCTCATTAAATTCAACCAGTTCGATTTCATAATAGTCCGAACCCGGGTAGGTGACTATGTCAGGCTTTGCAACGGAAAGGTATTGCCCCAGATTGTTTGCCTTGGTGCTGCCCAGGCCGGGGAGCGTGTCGACAAACTTGGCAAGAGGCGGACTGTTTGCCCAGTTGGCAGTGGTGTAGTAATCGGGTGTTGCCGGCTGCAGATTGGCGTCAAGCGGTCCGATCGGGATCGGAGGGGCCGTTCCCGCTCCAGCAATGCCGGAGATTGAGCAGATGCACAAGAGTACAAGCATCAACCCGTATCTCCACGTATTCATAGTGCCTTGAATTTTCATAACTCCTCCTTGTACGGTATGGCGGACTATTTGATGTTAATGGTAGCTGGAGTTGATTGCTTGGCAGCCTGTCTGGCATTGTAAACTTTAATCCGCTCGGCTTTGAGCGCTTCCGAGGCAATTTTTCGCTTTTCCGGAGTAATCTGTTGTTCCTTCTGTTTGCGATAGTTTTCTTTTTTTGCCGCCAATTCCGGCTTCATGGGGGCAGCCACGGCCAATCCCCCTGCCAGCGACAGCAGGCCTGCAATCATAGCAACCAATGCGATTGTACCCAATCTTCTGCTCTTCATTCTGATCTCCTTTCTAAGCTCTGTTTTTGTTACCAGGTTCATGTGTTCAGATGGTATTAGGTGTCTCGGAGACAATTTGATTTAAATGTGTTGATGGTTGGGGAAGCAGATATCATGCCAAACAGCTGTATTTGCTATGTTGCTGAATATCGTGGGAAATATAGGCTGGATTCCGGCCGATGCCGTCTCTGACTTGTCGAAAAATTTAATGTCTTGTCGCAATGTGCGACAAGACATGTCGGGTAAAGGCAGGTGTTAGGTGGACCGTCTTTTTTAATGCATGACCAAATCGCTTCGTGGCAGCAGGGGTGGGTCAAGTCCCGGAC